>DAOUPC010000002.1 GCA_030626365.1 Paracoccaceae bacterium | reverse complement strand
GAAACCTGTCATGCAACCGAAATGGTCCATCGGCCCAAAACTCGATCTCGGTTGGAATCAGTCGGTAGCCACCCCAGAACGGCGGGCGGGCGGGGTTTATCCCGTGGTGCGCCGTGATACGGGCCACCTCGGCCACCAGGGCGGCGCGGCTGGAAAGTGGCTGGGATTGTTCCGACGCCCACGCCCCCAGACGACTTTTAAGAGAGCGCGAGGCATAATAGGCATCCGCCTGTGGCCCGTTCTCGCGGCTGATCAGCCCGCGCGCGCGGACCTGCCGGCGCAGGGATTTCCAGTGCATCACGAAACCCGCCTTGCCGGCGCTGTCCAGTTCTTGCGCCTTGGCACTTTTGTAATTGGTATAGAACACGAACGCCGACGGTTCGATTTCCTTCAACAACACCATGCGCGCATTGGGCATGCCATCTGCGTCCACCGTGGCAAGGGCGATGGTGTTGGCATCATTCGGTTCGGTTTTTTCGGCCTCGGCCAGCCACCTTTGGGCAATCTCGAACGGATCATCCCCGGCAAATATCCCACTACGGTCCTGCATGTTGTTTCCTTTTCGCACCGTTTCACGCCGTTTCACACCGTGATCACTCGGGGTTTTGGACCCTGTTTCTGACCCTGTACTGAACCGGGACACAGGCCAGTTGAATCACGTTCCTGCCATTGCTTAACCATTGCAGGGCACCAAACGCAATCAGGCCAATCCATATTTGACCAGGCCACGGAAAGCGGCAGCACCCTTGAAGCGCAAAGATCAATCGCCTAAAGGTCAGGATCAATACATGTATCAAGGGTGGAGGCCCCTCATGTCGAATCAACTGATGGCTGGCAAACGCGGCCTGATCATGGGTCTGGCCAATGACCGGTCACTTGCCTGGGGCATTGCAAAGGCATGCGCCGATGCCGGGGCTGAACTGGCGTTTTCCTATCAGGGGGATGCGCTGAAAAAGCGGGTCGATCCGCTGGCGGCCCAACTGGGCAGTGAAATCGTGCTGCCCTGCGATGTGGGCGACGAGGCATCTATGGATGCGCTGTTTGACGAACTTCAGGCGCGCTGGGGCAACCTGGACTTTGTGGTGCACGCGATCGGCTTTTCCGACAAGAACGAATTGCGCGGGCGCTATGTGGACACATCCCGCGCCAATTTCCAGCTAAGCATGGATATTTCGGTCTATTCCTTTACCGCCGTGGTGCAGCGCGCGGAAAAGATGATGAACCCCGGCGGGTCGTGCCTGACGCTGACCTATTACGGGGCGGAAAAGGTCATGCCGCATTATAACGTGATGGGCGTGGCCAAGGCCGCACTAGAGGCATCGGTGCGCTATATGGCCGAGGATCTGGGCAAAAAGGGCATCCGCGTCAACGCCATTTCCGCCGGGCCGATCAAGACGCTGGCGGCGTCGGGCATCGGCGATTTCCGCTATATCATGAAGTGGAACGAATATAACTCGCCGCTGCGGCGCAACGTGACCATTGATGATGTGGGTGGCTCGTCGCTGTACCTGCTGTCGGATCTGGGCAGCGGTGTCACCGGCGAAGTTCTGCATGTGGATGCAGGATACCACGCGATCGGCATGAAGGCCGTGGACGCCCCCGACATCACGAAAGGTTAAAGACATGAATGACCGTTTGCCGCACGAAAAAGGCTTTCACATCAGCTGGGATCAGATCCACCGCGACAGCCGCGCACTGGCCTGGCGGCTGGACGGGCGCGGGCCCGACAATGGCGCATGGCGGGCCATCGTGGCCGTAACCCGTGGCGGCATGGCCCCGGCAATGATTGCGGCGCGCGAACTGGACATCCGCACGGTCGATACGATCAGCGTCAAATCCTATGACCATCAGGCACAATCCGAAGCGGTGGTGCTGAAAGCCCCCGATGCGGCGCTGATGGGGGATGGCACCGGCATCCTGATCATTGATGACCTGGTGGACAGCGGCAAAACGCTTGAGGTGGTGCGCAATCTGTACCCCAAGGCGCATTTTGCAACCGTTTATGCCAAACCGCTGGGCGAACCGATGGTGGACACGTTTATCACCGGGGTCAGCCAGGATACCTGGATCTTTTTCCCGTGGGACATGGCGCTGCAATATGTAGAACCCTATCGCGGCACCGATTAAGAACCAATTAAGAGCGGTGCGGCCCCCCCCGTAACGGGCGGTTATCGCGTTTGTGCGCCGCCCTGCCACCGTTTTTTCGGCCAAAAAGGCATCTGACATGACCACCCTGCCCCGCACCGCCGCCACATTCGCCCCCCCCGTAATGGAGGCGCGCCGCTGGCTGGAGGGGGCCACGTTTACTGCCGACCGGCCGCTGATCAATGTCAGTCAGGCGGCCCCCGTCGATCCACCCCACCCCGCCCTGCGTCAGGCCATTGCCGAGGCAATCCTGCGCGATGACACAACCCATCTTTATGGCCCCGTTCTGGGCCTGCCCGCGCTGCGCGAGGAACTGGCCGCGCAAGTCGGCGCGCATTATGGCGCACAGATCGGGGCCAATCAGGTCGCCATCACCTCTGGTTGCAATCAGGCATTTGCCGCCGCGCTGTCCGCCCTGACCGGCGAAGGGGATGAGGTTATTCTTCCAACCCCTTGGTATTTCAACCATAAAATGTGGCTGGACATGATGGGGGTTGGGGCGGTCGCACTGCCCACCGGGGCGGATTTACTGCCTGATCCTGCGCGCGCGGCGGCGCTGATCACCCCACGCACCCGTGCCATTGCGCTGGTCAGTCCCAACAACCCCGGCGGCGTGGAATACCCCGCCAGCCTGATCCGCGCGTTCTTTGATCTGGCGCGCGATAACGGGCTGAAACTGATTCTGGATGAAACCTATCGTGACTTTGACAGCCGGATCGGCCCAGAGACGGGCAAGGCCGGAACCGGCGCGCCACACGCCCTGTTTGACGATCCCGACTGGGCACAAACCCTGATCCACCTTTATTCCTTTTCCAAGGCCTACCGGCTGACCGGCCACCGGGTTGGCGCGATGATCACCGCCCCCGCCCTGCTGGCCGAGGCCGAAAAGTTCCTTGATACGGTCGCCATCTGCCCCAATCAGATCGGCCAGCACGCGGCCCTTTGGGGGATGCGCAACCTGAAACAATGGCTGGCCGAACAGCGCGCCGAAATCATTGGCCGGCGCGATGCCATCCGCGGCGGGTTTCCGGTACTGGCCGACAAGGGCTGGCAACTGATGGGGTCCGGGGCATATTTTGCCTATATGGCGCACCCCTATGACATGCCCTCTGACCAGTTGGCCCAACGGTTGGTGAACGAGGCGGGGATATTGCTGTTGCCCGGAACCATGTTCACCCCCGATGGTGACGCGGCCGGAAAACGCCAGTTGCGGGTGGCTTTTGCCAATCTTGACCGGGGTGGTATCGACACAATGTTTGCAAGGCTTGCCAACCTGCCCTTCTGACCTTGCCCCCTACCCGCGCGCGTCGTAGACAAGGCCGGTAAAAACAAGGCAGAACATGCCAACAAGGGGGCGACATGGCCGCAGGCGTCAAGACACTATCGAATACATTTGTGTGGATCCTTATGGGAATGCTGATTGTCGGCCTTGCCGGGTTCGGTGCCGTCAACCTGACCGGCACCGTGCGCACCGTCGCCACGGTCGGCAACCAAAGCATCAGCGTTGATCAGTACGCCCGCGAACTGCAACGTGAAATCCGCGCCTTTGAGGCCCAGACAGGCCAGCAGATGCAAATGTCACAGGCCCGCCTTTTCGGGCTGGATCAAGCCGCCCTGTCGCGGCTGGTGACCCTGGCCGCGCTTGACAGCGAAGTGGCCGATCTGGGGCTTTCGGTGGGCGACGCCAACCTGCAACAGGAAATCATCGAAATCCCGGCCTTTCAGGGGCTGGACGGCAAATTTGACCGCGAGGCCTATCGGTTTTCGCTGGAACAGGCCAACCTAAGCGAGACAGAATTTGAGGCAGACCTGCGCGCCGAAGCCGCCCGCACACTGGTGCAGGGCGCGATTGTCGCCGGCGTGGTGATGCCCGGAACCATGGTCGACACAATCGCCAACTATGTGGCCGCACGGCGCAGTTTTACCTTTATCCGCCTGAATGCCGCCAGCCTGGCCCAGCCGCTGCGTGACCCGACCGATGCCGATCTTCAGGCATTCTATGACGGCCACAGCGACGACTTTACCCTGCCAGAGACCAAGCACCTGTCTTATGTGCTGATGACCCCGGCGATGCTGCTGGATCAGGTCGAGGTGGACGAGGATGCCCTGCAAACCCTGTATCAAGAGCGCCACGCGCAATACAACATCCCCGAGCGCCGCCTGGTCGAACGTCTGGTTTTTGCGGATGAAACCGCCGCCGCCGATGCGATGGCCCAGCTAGAGGTCAGCGGCACCACATTTGAGGCACTGGTTGATGCGCGTGGTCTGGCCCTGGGTGATGTTGATCTGGGCGATGTGACCCACGATGACCTTGGCGCGGCAGCCGATGCCGTGTTCGGGGCCGACATGGGCAAAGTGGTCGGACCGCTGGCATCTGACCTTGGTCCGGCGCTTTTCCGGGTCAATGGCACCCTGGCCGAACAGGTAACAAGTTTCGACAATGCCCGGGCAGAACTGCGCGATGAACTGGCTGGCGAACGTGCGCGCCGTCTGATCGACACACAGGCCGAAGACATTGACGATCTGCTGGCTGGTGGGGCCACGTTGCAGGAACTGGCCGATGAAACCGACATGGAACTGGGCCAGATCGACTGGACCACGTTGTCCTATGAAGGTGTGGCCGCCTATGAAACGTTCCGCGCGGCAGCGACCAAGGTTGCAGACGGCGATTTCCCCGAGGTCGTCTTTCTTAAGGATGGCGGCATGTTTGCCCTGCAACTGACCAAGGTACTGCCCCCCCGGCCCGAACCGTTTGACGATGCCCGTAATCGGGTGACTGCCGCCTGGACCCTGGCCCAGACCGAAACGTCCCTGCGCGCACAGGCCAATGACGTGATTGCCGAACTGGCGCTGGATGGCGATTTTTCGTCAACCGGCCTTACCTACCGGGTCGAAAACGGGCTGACACGTACCGCCTATCTTGACGGCACACCGGCCGATTTCATGACCCAGGTGTTTGGCATGGAAAAAGGCGAACTGCGGGTTGTTGTTGGTGGTGGCGCGGTGTTCGTGGTCCGCCTGGACGATGAACTGCCCCCCGAAGAGACCGCCGAACTTGTGGCCGCACGCACCGCCCTGGGTGAAGAGATGAACCAGACCCTTGCGCGGGCGCTGTTTGATGCCTTTGCCCGCGACGCCCAGACCCGGGCGCAACCAACCATTGATCAGCAGGCGCTGAACGCTGTGCAAGCAAGTTTTCAGTAAAGGTACAGAACAGACAGCGAAAAGGTACAGACCGGCGATGGCCCTGACCCCTGATTTCGACACATTCGCCACCGCCTATGAGGCCGGCGAAAACCAGGTGGTCTATACAAGGCTGGCCGCCGATCTGGACACGCCCGTTTCCCTGATGCTCAAGCTGACAGGGGCACAAAAAGACGCCTTCATACTGGAATCCGTCACCGGAGGAGAGGTGCGCGGGCGTTATTCGATCATCGGCATGAAACCCGATCTGGTGTGGCGCTGTGACGGGGGCCAATCGGCGCTTAACCGGACCGCGCGGTTCGACCCGGACGGGTTCGAGGACCAGACCGGCAACCCGATGGACAACCTGCGCGCCCTGATCAGCGAAAGCCGTATCGCCCTGCCCGATGACCTGCCTCAGGCCGCCGCCGGGCTGTTTGGCTATCTGGGCTATGACATGGTGCGGCTGGTGGAACACCTGCCGGATGTGAACCCCGACCCGATGGGCCTGCCCGATGCGCTGATGCTGCGCCCCTCGGTGGTTGCGGTGCTGGATGGCGTCAAGGGCGAGGTCACGGTGGTATCGCCCGCATGGGTCAGCGACGGGCGATCGGCCCGCGCGGCATATGCGCAGGCCGCCGAACGGGTGATGGATGCGGTGCGTGATCTGGAACGCGCCATGCCCGCCGAAACCCGCGATCTGGGCGATGCGGCCGAAATTGCCGAACCTGTGTCGAATTTCACCAAAGACGCATATATGCAAGCCGTTGAAAAGGCCCGTGATTATATACGCGCGGGCGATATATTTCAGGTGGTGCCATCGCAACGCTGGACACAGGACTTTCGCCAACCGCCTTTCGCGCTTTACCGCAGCCTGCGCCGCACCAACCCGTCGCCCTTCATGTTCTATTTCAACTTTGGCGGCTTTCAGGTGATCGGCGCCAGCCCGGAAATCCTGGTCCGGGTGTTTGGCAATGAAATCACCATCCGGCCAATCGCCGGCACCCGCCCCCGCGGGGCCACCCCGGAAGAGGATCGCGCGCTTGAGGCCGACCTGCTGAGCGACCAAAAGGAACTGGCCGAACATCTGATGCTGCTGGATCTGGGGCGCAATGACACCGGGCGCGTGGCCAAGATTGGCACCGTAAAACCGACCGAGAAATTCATCATCGAACGCTATTCCCATGTGATGCATATCGTGTCCAACGTGGTCGGCGAACTGGCCGACGACAAAGACGCGCTGGATGCGTTCTTTGCCGGGATGCCCGCTGGCACCGTATCGGGCGCCCCCAAAGTGCGCGCCATGCAGATCATTGACGAATTGGAGCCGGAAAAGCGCGGCGTTTACGGCGGTGGTGTGGGATATTTCAGCGCCGGGGGCGACATGGACATGTGCATCGCCCTGCGCACGGCGGTGGTGCAGGACCAGAAACTGTATATCCAGGCGGGCGGTGGCGTGGTCTATGACAGCGACCCAGAGGCCGAGTATCAGGAAACCATGCACAAATCCAACGCCATCCGCCGCGCCGCCGCAGATGCGGCACGTTTTACCGGGGGCACCAACCGCTAAGGCCGGGCCGAATAATCCTGCATGACTGGCAATTGCGCCTTGAAAGAACCTGAAACCGGGTTTACGTTGCAGGCTGAAATTTCGTAATAACGCTTCGTAATAACGCAAGGACTGAACCAATAGCTCGCAGACCTCACAACGCGCCGCCGCAACGCGACACCGGCCCCCGCGTCAATGATAAAATTCGCGCCACCGAAATTCGCCTGATTGGTGCCGATGGCGATAACGCGGGTGTTGTCAGCCCGGCCCGTGCCATGCAAATGGCAGACGAGGCAGGCCTTGATCTGGTCGAAATCTCGCCCAACGCCAACCCGCCCGTGTGCAAGATCATGGATTTTGGCAAGTTCAAGTATGAACAGCAAAAACGCGAATCCGAAGCCCGCAAAAAGCAAAAGATCATCGAGGTAAAAGAGGTCAAGTTCCGGCCCAATACCGATACGCATGATTATGATGTGAAAATGCGCAACGTGTTCAAATTCCTGGAAAACGGCGACAAGGTAAAGGTGACGCTGCGGTTCCGGGGGCGTGAAATGGCCCACCAGAACCTTGGTCGCCAGTTGCTTGAACGCGTGGCCGAAGACACCAAAGACGTGGGCAAGATCGAAAACATGCCCAAGATGGAAGGCCGCCAGATGATCATGATGGTCGGGCCGCTGCCGCAAAAATAACTCAACACAAATAACCGGCCCATCCGGTTACTGATAATTCAGAACGCCCTGTCCGCACCCCGGACAGGGCGTTTTGTTTTCCCCCTTACCATCCCAAATAAAAACCCTGCCCGGCAGGTGCGCCGGACAGGGTCATATCCACTTGGCTGGCAGGTCCCGTTAACCGGCAGCCGCAACCGCCCGCTTGGTCAGAACCCCGACCAGATGCGCGCGATACGCCTTTGACCCGTGCATATCACCAATCATACTGTCGGCATCTACACTTAGCCCCTCCAGCGCCCCGGCACTGAACGTGCCGTTCAACGCCGCCTCGGCCTCGCTCCAGCGGAAAACGCCTTCTTCAGACGCCCCCGTGACCGCAACCCGCACACCATCACCGGTTTTGGCAACAAACACCCCAACCAGCGCAAACCGCGAGGCAGGTTGCAGGAATTTCTGGTAATTGGCCGCCTCTGGCACCGGAAACCGGACGCCGGTGATGATCTCACCCTCATCCAGCGCCGTGGTGAACATACCCTGAAAGAAATCATCAGCGGCAATTTCCCGTGCATTGGTAACAATGGTCGCCCCACTTGCCAGCGCCGCCGCCGGATAATCCGCCGACGGGTCGTTATTGGCCAGCGAACCACCAATGGTGCCACGATTGCGCACCGCCGGATCACCGATATGCCCCGCCATGTCGGCCAGCGCCGGATACGCACCCGCACCGGCAGCCACCGCCGCATGGGTGGTGGCCCCGCCAATACTGACGGCCCCGCCATCATTGCTGACACCTTTCATCTCGCCAATACCGCTTAGCGACACCAGCTTACTGGGTGCCGCCAACCGCTGCTTCATGGTCGCCAGCAACGTCTGCCCGCCCCCCAGCGCAAGCGCATCTTCGGCTTTCAGCGCCGCAACCGCATCTGCAACGGATGAGGGCTGTTCAAACTCAAATTCATACATCTCGTTTTCCTTCCCGAAAAAGACCGGGCGCAATGCCCTGCTTCTTCTTGTGATAAATACTCAAATTCCGGTGGCTGCCCCCGGGGGCAGCCACCAAAATATGATCACCCGTTCAGTGCCTCCCAAACCCGGTTCGGGCTTAGCGGCATGTCGACATGCGTCACATCCTTGCCGGCAGACCTCAGCGCGTTGACAACCGCATTCACCACCGATGGGGGGGAACCGATTGCGCCCGCCTCGCCACAGCCCTTCACGCCCAACGGATTGTGCGTACAAGGCGTCTGACAGGAATGATCCACCTCATAGAATGGCAGATCATCGGCGCGTGGCATGGCGTAATCCATGTAGGACCCGCTCAGCAACTGACCATCATCATCATAGACACAGCCCTCAAGCAGCGCCTGACCAATGCCTTGCGCCAATCCGCCATGCACCTGACCATCAACGATCATCGGGTTGACGATATTGCCGAAATCATCCGCCGCGATCATCCGCTGGATGGTGACTTTGCCAGTATCGGGGTCCACTTCGACCTCGCAGGCATAGGCACCGGACGGATAGGTAAAGTTGGCCGGGTCGTAAAACGCGGTCTCTTCCAGGCCCGGCTCGATATCTTCCAGCGGATAGTTGTGCGGCACATAAGCGGCCAGTGTCACATCACCCCAGGCCACCGATTTATCCGTGCCCGCAATGCTGAACGTGCCATCCTTCAGCTCAATATCCGCGTCCGAGGCCTCCATCAGGTGGGCCGCGATCTTCTTGGCCTTGTTGATGATCTTCTCGGTGGCGCGCACCATTGCCGATCCACCCACAGCCAGCGACCGTGACCCATACGTGCCCATGCCCATCGGCACCGTGGACGTATCACCATGCACGATCTCGATCATGCTCTCGTCGATCCCGATCATCTCGGCAATCACCTGCGGGAACGCGGTCTCGTGCCCCTGCCCGTGACTGTGCGACCCGGTCATCACAACCAGACCACCGGTGGCATTGACCCTGACGGTGGCGCTCTCATAAAGACCGGCCCTTGCCCCCAACTGCCCCACAAGGTTGCTGGGCGCGATGCCGCAGGCCTCGATATAACAGTTGACGCCAAGCCCGCGCAGCTTGCCATTCTTTTCACTTTCAGCCCGACGCGCATCAAAGCCGGCGAAATCGGCCATCTCTTCCAGCTTGTCCATGGTGGCGTGGTAATCACCGGTGTCATATTCCACCGCAACCGGCGTGGCATAGGGGAATTCGGTGATAAAGTTCTGCCGCCGCAGGGCAATGGGGTCGACCCCCAGTTCATGCGCGGCCTTGTCGATCACCCGCTCCAGTTGGAAACTTGCCTCGGGGCGCCCGGCCCCGCGATAGGCATCCACCGGCACGGTGTTGGTGAACACCGCCTTGACGTTGATATAGATCAGCGGAGTCTTATAGTTCCCCGCCATCAGCGTGCCGTGCAGCCATGTGGGAACGGATGGCGCAAAGGTGCTCAGATAGGCCCCCATGTTGGCATGGGTATCGGTGCGCACCGCAACAAAGTTGTTGTCAGCGTCCAGCGCCAGTTCGATCTTGGTAACGTGGTCGCGCCCGTGTGCGTCCGACATGAACGCCTCGGACCGCGACGAGGTCCACTTGACCGGGCGGTTGCACGCCTTGGCGGCAAAGGTACAAAATGCCTCTTCCGCATAGTGGAATATCTTGGTGCCGAAACCACCGCCCACGTCGGGTGATACGACCCTCAGCTTGTGCTCGGGGATGCCCAGAACGAATGCCCCCATCAACAGACGGATCACATGCGGGTTCTGGCTGGTGGTGTACAGCGTATGATCCCCGGCCGGGCGATCATAATCGCCAATGCAAACCCGTGGTTCCATCGGATTGGCAATCAGGCGGTTGTTGACCAGTTCAAGCGTGGTGACATGCGCCGCACCCTTGATGGCCGCATCCACCGCATCGCGGTTTTCTTCGACAAAGCCCCAGTCATAACAAAGGTTGCTGGTCAGATCGTCATGCACCTTGGGCGATCCATCGACCACAGCGGCCTTCATGTTGACCACGGCGGGCAGATCGGAAATGTCCACCTCGATCACCTCGGCGGCGTCGCGTGCAATCTCGGCAGTTTCGGCGATAACGGCGGCGATCATCTCGCCGACATAACGCACCTTGCCTTCGGCCAGAATCGGATGCTTGGGTTCCTGCATCGCATTGCCGTGCCGGTCGGTAATTTCCCAACCACAGGGCACCCCGCCCACGGCCTCGAAATCGACGGACGTGAAAATCTTGACCACGCCGGGTATCGCCGCAGCGGCGGCGGTGTCGATGCTGTTGATCGTACCATGCGCCACGTCAGAGCGCAGGAAATGCACATAGGCCTGACCGTTCATGTTGATGTCGTCGGTATAGTTTCCGTTACCTGTCAGAAACCTTACGTCCTCGCGCCGTTTTGGGCTGGCGCCGATGCCATGATCTTTCGGCATATCATATTCTCCCTGGATGGTGGTCGCCCCGCCCTGTCGGTCATCCCGCAGGCTGGGTGGAACCCACACGTTTCTTGGAATTATTCCGCCGCGATGCCCGCAACGTCCTGACCGGACGCCGCCAGAATCGATTTGACGATGTTGTGATACCCGGTGCATCGGCAGATGTTGCCGCTCAGATAGGCACGAATATCGGCCTCGCTGGGCTTGGGGTTATCCTTCAACAGGGCCGTTGCAGACATTACCATGCCCGGTGTGCAGAACCCGCACTGAAGCCCGTGATTGTCCTGAAACGCCTGCTGGATGGCGTTCAGCGTGCCATCCTCTGCGGCCTGACCTTCGATGGTGGCCACCTCGGCCCCGTCGGCCTCGACCGCCAGCATGGTGCAGGATTTCACCGCTTCGCCGTTCACATGCACCACGCAGGCGCCGCATTGGCTGGTGTCACAACCGATATGGGTGCCAGTCAGCCCAAGTTGATCACGCAGAAACGACGACAGCAACGTGCGCCCCTCCACATCACCGTTCGCGGCCTGGCCGTTCACGGTCATTGAAACCTGTGTCATGATATCCTCCCAAATATTCAGTTGTTCGTTAGTCCAGTTGTTCGTTAGCAATGAGTTAAGCATGGCAACCGCCAGTTGAGAACCCAAAATTTTGTGTGGCTATGTCGATTGACGTGCCGCGCGTGGCTGGGCCCGAGGTTGAGGCCGTGTCGGGATTTCCTTGAGCAACCCGCCAACCCCCATGCCCGCAATGTCATCCCCGCTTACATGGACACCGCAGGCCACGCGGGACAATACCCAGTCGGCCCCGTTCAGCGCAGGTGACCGGGCGCATCCCGGCAGGCCAATCACCGGGCGCATGGTTTCACCTTGCCCCAATGCCCCCAGAAACAACAGATTACCCGGATCAACCGGCATCCCGAACCGCTCGACCTGGCCCCCGGCACGGCGCAGCGCCTCGGGGGCCACATCGCCGGGGTCAGAGGTGGCCGATCCGGTCAGGATCAGCACCATATCGCCTTTGATCTGCGCCAGCGCCCCGGCCAGTGCCCCGGTGTCATGCGCCACCACGCGCGTTTCCGCCAGATCCATCCCCAGCACCGCAACCCGACCCTGAATGGCCAGAATGCCCTTGTCGTTGGGTGGCCCGCCGGGAATATCGGTGATGATCAGCCCGGCGCTTTGATAAACCGGCCCGGCCAGACGCAGCGCATCGGGCGCAATCGCCGCCGCGCGCGCCACCTCGGTTCCCGGCACGGCGTAGGAAATGATCTTGATCGTTGCCACCATGCCCCCCGCCGCCATCTGCTGAAAGGGTGCCACCGTGGCGATGGTGATCATCGGATGCACCCGGTTGAACCGCTCTAACGCCGCCACATCCAGAATAACCACCCCCGGCCCGTCAGCCAGAATATTGACCCGCCCGGCAAAGGGCGCGGCCACCCGCAGCCCCACCGCACCCGGATCAGGCACCAGCGCCGCCGCCAGTCGCGCGGCGGCCGCGTCTTCGGGGATGTCGCCCGGATCGGCGCGCGCCACCGTAACCTGTGTGATGCCCCCGGCCCGCAGCGTTTCCAGATGCTGATCCGTCAGGATAAGCCCCTTGCGCAGCCGCGCCTTACCCACCCTGACCGAATGGGCCAGCACCGCGCCTGCGGCCTTGTCCAGCCTGACGGGGCCGAATTTCACGGGCACCGCCCGCGCAGCACTGCCGTCATTTCGGCCAGAATGGCCAGGGCAATCTCGGTCGGTCCTGCCGCGCCGATATCCAGCCCCACAGGCCCGTGAATACGCCCGATCTGATCCGCGTTAAACCCGGCGGCCTGCATACGTTCCACCCGTTTGGCGTGGGTCCGTTTTGATCCCAGCGCACCAATATAAAAACAGTCGGACCGCAACGCGGCGATCAGTGCGGGGTCGTCCAGTTTGGGATCATGGGTCAGCAGAACCAGCGCCGTGCGGGTGTCCAGCCCAAGGGCCGCCACCGCCTCGTCCGGCCAGTCCTGCACAATCACCTCGCCGGGAAAGCGCGCAGATGATCCAAACGCATCGCGCGGGTCAATCAGCACCGGATCATACCCGGCAATCCGCGCCATCGCCACCAACCCCTGCGCGATATGCACCGCCCCCACCACGATCAGCCGCAGCGGCGGGTTATAAACCGCAACAAAGGTTTCATCGTCGGCCTCGAACCCGGAACGGTCCATGCGCATCCGGTCAGGATAGGCATCATGCAGCAGACGCCGCACACCCAGTTCCAGATTGACCTCATAGGCCAGCGCCGTGCGGTTCGCGCGCGCCGCCACCAACTGTTCCAGCAGGTCCACCGGCAGCACATCGCCGACCGGTTCAACCAGCACGCGGATGGTGCCGCCACAGGCCAGCCCCACGGCAAAGGCATCTTCGTCACTGACCCCGAATTCCAGCAGCCGGTGCGTGCCGTCGTCAATCGCCTCTAGCGCCTCGACGATCACCGCCGCCTCGACGCAGCCGCCCGAAACCGACCCCTCGATCCGCCCATCGCCACCGATAACCAACTGTGCGCCCACCCGGCGCGGCGCGCTGCCCCATGTTTCAACCACCGTGGCCAGCGCGGCCCCGGTCCCGGCACGATACCAGGCAAGGGCGGTTTCGGTGATGGCATCAAATCTGTCTGTTTGTGTTTTCATGGCCGCAGTATGAAACACCGCGCCAAAACTGTCTGCCCCAAAATATCACCAAACATCACCCAACCATCACTGGGACGACAGGCTGGCCATCAGGCGCGCCTTTTCGCCCACATCATCGGGCCGCGAGATGACCTCGGCCAGTTCCTGCAACGAAGCAACCGAATGCCCGGCGCGAAAGCTGTCGACATGCGGCAGCATGGCGGCAATGCCGCGTGCCTTGGGGGCAAACCCGTCCCAGCGCAGCAGCGGATTCAGCCAGATCAGGCGGCGGGATGAAAGGTGCAGGCGCTGCATCTCGCGGGCCAGCGCATCGGGATCATCGCGGTCCAGCCCGTCGGTGATCAGCAACACAACCGCCCCCTGCCCCATCACCCGGCGCGACCAGTCGCGGTTGAATTCATGCAGGCAGGCCCCGATGCGCGTGCCCCCCTCCCAGTCCTGCGCCTGCGCGCCGGCAGCGGCCAGGGCGGCGTCCACATCGCGCTGTTTCAGATGGCGGGTAATATTGGTCAGCCGTGTGCCAAAGGTGAACGCATGCACCCTGGCCCATCCCGCGCCCTTGGCGTTGGACACGGCATGCAGAAAATGCAGGATGATCCGGCTGTATTGGCTCATCGAGCCGGAAATGTCGCAAAGCACCACCAGATTGGGCCAGCGCGGGCGTGGGGTCAGGCGGGCAATATCGTGCATCTCGCCGCCCTGACGCATCGAGGCGCGCAAAGTGCGCCGCCAGTCGATTTTTCGGCCCCGCAGGCTGGGCTGGCCGCGCCGCGACGGGATCGGTTTGACCGGCAGGCTCAGGCGGGCCAGCATCCGTTTGGCCTGGGCCACCTCATCGGTGCTCATCTGTTCAAAATCAAGGCTACGCAGGCGTTCCTCGGATGACATGGTAAGGGAGGCATCGATTTCGATCTGGGTTTCGTCGTCGCCGGGTGCGCCTGTATCGGGCATGTCACGGTTGGCACCATCCAGCAGGGCCTCGGCGGCACGTTTTTCGCCCGCTTGCGCCGGGTGGTCCTCTTGCACGCCACGGATGGCGGGCAGCATCATTGCCATCATATGTTCAAGATAACGGGGATCGCGCCAGTAAAGGCGAAATATCTGGGCAAACACCACGCGATGTTCGGGGCGATTGACGAAACACGCATGAAGGGTCCAGTAAAAGTCGCGTTTTTCGCCAAACCCCGCGGCCTCGACCGCACGAATTGCGTCAATCACCCGGCCAGTGCCGATTGGCAGGCCAGCCTTGCGCAACGCACGGGCAAAGTGGATGATATTCTGGCCCAGCTTGGGATCATCGGGCAGCTCAAGGGCGGGGTATTCAGGCATTCAGGCGTGTCCCGTTCGGGTGGGTTTACCGTATTCATCTGGCGGGACATGTCGCTAGCGCAGATGGGGGGCTGTCTGCCCCCCACGTTCCAAATCATGCTGATTTCGAACGTCCCCCCCGAGGATATTTGTGAACAAAAGAAGCATTACACCGGCTCTAAACTGGCATTGGCCTGATCCAGGATGCGTTTTGCCTCGGAGCCCTGCAATTTGGCGATATCGTCCTGGTATTTCAGGATCGCGCCCAGCGTGTCGGCGATGACCGCAGGTGAGAGGTCGATCACATCCAGCGCCAAAAGGCATTTGGCCCAGTCGATGGTTTCGGCCACGCCGGGTTTCTTGAACAGATCCTCGGTGCGCAGGGTTTGTACGAAGGCCACCACCTGACGGGACAGGGTTTCTGAGGCTTCGGGGGCGCGGGCGTGCAGGATTTCCACTTCGCGCTCAAAGTCCGGGTAGTCGACCCAGTGATAAAGGCAGCGGCGTTTCAGGGCGTCATGCACTTCGCGGGTGCGGTTCGAGGTCAGGATCACGATGGGCGGTTCGGGGGCCTTGATGGTGCCAAGTTCGGGGATGGTGACCTGAAAGTCGCTAAGCGCCTCCATCAGGAAGGCCTCGAACGGTTCATCCGTGCGGTCCAGTTCGTCTATCAGCAGCACGGGTGCGCCGTGTTCGTCCGGGCGCATGGCCTGCAACAGCGGACGTTCGACCAGAAATTCGTCGCTGAAAAGTTCTGTTTGCAGGGCGGCGCGGTCAGTCCCGCCAGAGGCCGAGCCCGTTGCCTCGGCGGTGCGGATCGCCACCATTTGCGCCGGAAAGTTCCATTCATAGACCGCGCTGGAGATGTCCAGCCCCTCATAGCATTGCAGCCGGATCAGGCGACGGTTCAGCCCCGTTGCAAGGGCTTTGGCGATCTCGGTCTTGCCAACCCCGGCCTCGCCCTCAAGAAACAGGGGGCGACCCAGTTTCAGCGACAGGAACACCACCGTGGCCAGCGCGCGGTTGCAGACATAATTCTGGCCCGTCAGCATTGTCTGAACGGCATCGATCGAGTTTGGTATTTGCATCCGGTTCCCCCTGTCCATCAACAGGTCACGAGTCGTCTTTGGCGTCAAGCGCATCGCCCGGCGTTGACGGATATGACGCAAGATGGCAAAACTTGGGGTGCGGACCGGCGATCAGGTAAGGCCGGGCAAAAGCACATTAACATTAGGCGTAATAAGTTGAATTTTCTTGCAATTCTTACAGTCAGAAACGAGGCGGCCTTTTTGCTGGAATGGCTGGCGCATCACCGTGCGGTGGGGTTCACCAATTTTCTTGTGTTCTCGAACGATTGTCAGGATGGCACAGATCTGATGTTGGACCGGCTGGCCGGGATGGGCCAGTTGACCCACGTGCGCAATGACGGCCCCTATGACAAGGGTGGTATCCAGTTCAGCGCGCTGAAACAGGCGGGCCGGATGGATATCGTCAAAAAGGCCGACTGGATCCTGACGCTGGATATTGACGAATTCGTCAACATCCATGTGGGCGACCACACCCTGTCCGCGCTGATCGGGGCCCTGCCCCATGCCAGCGCCATCACCCTGACCTGGCGGTTGTTCGGTAATGACGGGATCGCCCGTTATCAGGACCATCCGGTCACCGAAACCTTTAGCGCCTGTGCCCCAGAGGTCATTCACTGGCCCTGGCGGGCCGCCATGTTCAAGACATTGTACCGCAATGATGGCACCTATCAAAAACCCGGCGTTCACCGCCCGAAAAGCCCCCGAAAGGACCGGCTGGGCGCGGCCCGCTGGTTTGATTGCGCGGGGCGGGAACTGGGCGACAGTTTCAAGGTGAACAGGCTTTATTCCGACTATGGCCGCCCGCTGTTCGGGTTGGCGCAACTGAACCACTATGTGCTGGGATCTGCCGAAAGCTTTGTTCTGAAATCCGACCGGGGCCGGGTTAATCATAGCGACCGGATGCAGGCCGATTACTGGGTCGAGCGGAATTTCTGCACAGATCAGGATATCTCGATCCGCAAGATGGCCCCGTACAGTGCGCCCGTGTTCGAGGCGCTGAAACAGGACCCGGAACTGGCCCGCCTGCACCAGAATGCGGTGGCATGGCGCAAGGATCGTTTTGCAAACCTGATGCGGCAGGATGAATACCGCGCGCTATACACACGGTTGTTGATGGCCCCACCATCACGCCCGATTGATGCCCCAACAGCCCGCGAATTGGCGGGATTTGCCCGAAAAGAACGGAAAACACCAAAAGAATAAAGCATTTACAGCGCAGGAATTTCAAAATTTAGCCGCATTCCGGATTTACTCAGCACCCTGATGACAACCGGTCCGATCAAGTGGCCGGAGATCTGAGGGACGACATATGCAGGACGCAACGAACAGTATCGACACGTCTTTGGCTGGGCTGAAATCAGCCGAGTGGAAAGAGCGCCTGATCGCGCAGGCCGAAGATAACGGTATGCATCAGCAACTGGGCGAGCACCACTTTGCCACGTTCATCGATCAAAAAAGCACACTGATCGTCACGTTCGAAACCATGCAGGGCATCCGCACCCTGTCTGAAACCGCGCAACCCTTTGGGTTTGAGTTGGCCAAGGCGCAGGGCTGGTCGCATCTGTGCATCGTGTCGGATGGCGACACATGGTTTCGCTGCCCGCGCATATACGGGTTTTTCGATCAGTTGGTCGATGATGGTTTCTTTGAGGAATTTGACACGGTTGTGTTCTATGGGGCCGGGCCGTGTGGTTACGCGGCAGCCGCGTTTTCGGTTGCCTCACCGGGGGCCATCGTGGTGGCGATTCAGCCGCAGGCAACGCTTGACCCGTACCTGACCGAATGGGACGACCGGTTTCCGCAGATCAGGCGCACCTCGTTCAATGACCGGTATGGCTATGCCCCCGATATGCTGGACGCGGCCGAACAGGCCTTTGTCATCTATGACCCCCGCGAGGAACTGGACGCAATGCATGCGACCCTGTACGAGCGCCCGAATGTCACCCGCCTAAGGATGCGGGGCATGGGCGGCGCATTGCAGACGCGACTGTTCGAGATGAAAATCCTGTACCGCATTCTGGCCATGGCCGGTGTCGGCAAGCTGACCGAACATGTCTTTTACAACCTTTATCGCGTGCGCCGCGATAACCCGGCATTCCTGCATGGGCTGCGTATCCGGACGGATTCGGACGAACGGTATTACCTGCTGACGCTGCTTTGTCGCAACGTGACATCACGGATGAACGCGCCCAGGTTCCGCCGCCGTCTGGATGCGCTGGAAAAACAGGCCGCAGCCGGGGAATTCCGCCTGCCACCCAAGGGAAAATAGGTCCCCGCAACCGGGAACCGGCACCAATCACCAGGTTTTCGGGTCAACCCCGCGCGCTGCAAATTCAGCTGCCTTGGCTTTCATGAAATCCCCAAGACCTTGGGTCTCGTAGGCACCGCTTGCAAAGAAACCAAGCACCGAAAAATACTCAAACGGTCCAAGATACCCCGGCAGGCGAAAGGCTTCGGCGGCCCGGAGTGATCCCACAGACGGGTCTTTTGCAAGCAGCACAATCGTTGTCGGCGTCGTGGTCACGCCCCATTTGCGGGCCAACTGCCCTTCGGTGGTTTGCACGCCGTCAAATCCGGTGAACGTGCCCTCGCCCCTCAGGTCCATCTGAACGACAAGAAAGTTTTCGGTGATCAGATCGACAATCTCGGCATGGGCGAAATTTTCCTCGTGAAGCTGCACGCAATAGCTGCAACCGCGCTGTTCGAACAGGATGACCATATCCTTTTGCGCCGCTGCCGCCGACAAAAGGTCGGTGCGCACATCATGGGCGGAATCGTGAAACCAGTCCTGTGTATGCAGCCCGTCCGCGCCGATTTCGACCGCGGGTGCGCCAAAGGCGGCAGGCGTTGCAATGCTCAGGAAAAGTCCGGCGATAAGGGTTTTATGCATCGTTAGCTCCAGCTTGGTCTGGTCATGCTAACGGCAATGGGCCGGGCGCGGCGTCACATCTTGGTGAGTGCCCCGCAAATACCCCACCACCTTACAATCGGGTGATGCGCCGGGTGATCCGGGCCATTTTACGGGCCTGAGCGCTGGCATTCTTGGGCTGGCGCGCGCGCTGTTCTTGCGCACCATCATCACTGACCTGCGTGCCATTCCGCTGGCCAAACCCCGACATCGCGCCAATACCGGTCTTGATACCAGAATTGATCGCTTTGCGCATAAGGATGCGAATAACCATGTTGATGATCTGATTCATATTCATGCCTGTTTCCTTTTCACTCTGCTGCCAATGCCGATCTTAGGCGGTATTTATGCCGGTTTTGCGGCGATGGTGCGCCTATTCCTCAAAAAGTTCGGGCTGCTCGGCGGCGGTTTCGTCGTCTTCGCCAAAGGCCAGCGCCCCCGGGGCTGGACGGTTTTCCAGCAGGCCGGCGGCGCGCAACTCCTTCAGCCCCGGCAAGTCGCGCGCGCTTTCCAATCCGAAATGGTCCAGGAATTCAGGCGTCACCACAAAGGTCACGGGGCGCCCCGGCGTCATCTTGCGCCGCCCAAAGCGAATCCATTCCAGCCCCATCAGTTGGTCAATCGTGCCGCGTGACACCGATACGCCGCGAATTTCCTCAATCTCGGCGCGGGTAGCGGGTTGATGATAGGCGATGATCGCCAGGGTTTCGATTGCTGCGCGGCTTAGTTTGCGGGTTTCCACCGTTTCCTTCTGCATCAGGAACCCAAGGTCGGGTGCTGTGCGAATGACCCAAGAATCGTTCACCCGAACCACCCGTACGCCGCGTCCCTCATAGCGTTTTCGCAAATGTTCCAGCGCCTGCACCACGTCACATCCAACCGGCATCCGCGCCTCAAGGTCACGCACGCTGACCGGATCGGCGCTGGCAAACAGCACCGCCTCGCACATGCGTTCCTGTTCGGCTATCGGGGGGGCCTCAAACAGGCTTTCGGTATTTTTATCAGCGTCTTGCATCATGTTGTTCCATCAACTTTTCGCAGCTGGATCGGGGCAAAGGCCTCTGTCTGGCGGATTTCCAGGTGGCCCTCTTTGACCAGTTCAAGCGAGGCCGCAAAGGTCGCGGCCGTGGCTGATCTGCGCCGCACCGGGTCACCATCCCACCCCGCCGGCAGATAGGATGCCATGTCGGTCCAGGACCCGGTATAGCCGATCATCGTGCGCATCCGTTCCAGCGCCTGTTCCATGGTGAACACCGAATCGCGATCCATCACAAAGGGGCGAAAATCATCGCGGGTGCGGATGCGGGCATAGCCCTGCATCAGGTCCAGCAGGCTGGCGTTATAACGGACCGTCCTGATCCGGGTCACGTCTTCGCCCTGACCACGGGCAAAGAAATCCCGGCCCAGCCGGTCACACGCCATCAGTCGCGCGGCCACGTCACGCATGGCCTGAAGCCGCTCCAGCTGAAACGCCAGATGCGCGGCCAGTTCTTCGCCGGTTGGGCCCTCTTCGGTGGGATCAGGGGGCAGCAACAGGCGTGATTTCAGAAACGCCAGCCAGGCCGCCATCACCAGATAGTCCGCCGCCAGTTCCAGCCGCAGCGCCTTGGCGCGTTCGACAAACCCCAGATACTG
This sequence comes from Paracoccaceae bacterium, assembly GCA_030626365.1. Lineage (GTDB taxonomy): Bacteria > Pseudomonadota > Alphaproteobacteria > Rhodobacterales > Rhodobacteraceae > NVQY01. Next base: position 5,369 of record DAOUPC010000002.1, on the reverse strand, counting down.
GCGCGCCAGTTCCAGCACCGAAATCTTGCGCAGGTCCACCTTTTGCGTGCGTGACAGGGTCAGCAACACATCAAGCGGCCCCTCATAGCCGTCCACGTCAACAATCAGCGCCTCGGCTGCCAGCCGCTCGCTTACCGAAAGGGTATCTTCCTGAAACAGACTATCCGTCATACACCTGCCCGCCCATCAGGCGCGAAAGGTCGGCCTCGGCGGCGGCAATGTCAAGTTCGCGTGGGGGGCGACGTGCCGCCAGCGCGGCCTCGGCCCTTTGTTGGGCCGCCTCGCCCATCTCTCCGGCGGCCTGCGCCACCTCATCGCGCTCGGCCAGTGACCGGTTGCACGCCAGCACCACATCACAGCCCGCCGCAAGGGACGCGCGCGAAATATCGCCCAGCGACCCGTTCAGCGCTTTCATCGAAATGTCGTCGGTCATGATCAGCCCGTCAAAGCCGATCTGTTCACGGATCAGCCGCATCATCACAGCCGAAACAGTGGCCGCAACCGGGTCGATTGCATCATAGACCAGATGCGCGGTCATCCCCATAGGCAGGTCATTCAGCGCCCGGAACGGGGCAAAGTCAGTATCCGTCAGCGCCTTTAGGTCGGCCCCCACATGCGGCAGGTCATGGTGGCTGTCCTGTGTCGCCCGCCCGTGGCCCGGTATATGTTTGACCACCGGCAAAACACCGCCATCCAACAGACCATTTGCCACCGCGCGGCCAATGGCGGCCACACGATCCGGGGTCTCTGCGTAACAGCGGTTTTGCAGAAATGCATGGGTGTTCGGCCCGGAAAGGTCGATCATAGGCGCACAATTGCAATCAATGCCAAGCCCGTACAGTTCATCCGCAATCAGACGATAGCGCAGGTACATGGCCTGTTCACCCTGCCCGGCCCCGGCGCGCAGGACGTGATCCAGCGGGGCCAGCCAGTTGCGCGCCAACGGGCGGCGCAGGCGCTGAACCCTGCCACCTTCCTGATCGATGGTGATCGGGCAATTGCGCCCGACAGCGGTGCGAAAATCATCGCACAGGGCGCGAATTTGGTCGGGCGTGTCGATGTTACGGGCAAACAGGATAAAGCCAAACGGGTTCACATCGCGAAACAGCGCCTTTTCCTCGTCGTCAAGGCGCAAGCCGGTGGCGTCAAGAATGGTGGCACCGAACCTCACCTTATGGTGACCGGGATGCAATCCGCGTTTTCCGACACCAGCGCAGAACAGAACCGGCGCGCCGCGCTCAGGTCGTCAAACCCCATGGCACGCAGCCGGTAAAAGGTTCGCCCGCCGCTGTTGGCGACCTGTATAACCCGTTGTTTATCCTCAAGGTATTCTGTGAATTTTACCGCCAGCCGGTCCCATTCGGCCCGTGCAATTTCAGGGCTGTCATAGGCCCCCAACTGGGCCAGACGGGTGCCGGTCGCCAGGCTGTCGGGGTCAACATCAAGGTTGGTCACCGTGCTGATCGCGGCGGTGATCGCCGACGCCAAATCAGCGCTAGCAGCCGCTTGCGTGCCAACCGCGCGGGCCGGGCGCGACCGGGGGCGCAGCGAATGGGTCAGGCCCGGACCCGTCAGAACGGCCGGTTGACCCGCCGCGCCGGTTTTTTGGCCGGTACTTTTTTGGCCGGTACTTTCCTGGATGCCGGATGTCGGGATCTGGGGCGATACACCCAATGCGGCAATCTCGTCAGAGGCGGGCGTTTGCGGGGTGCCTATCGGGCTTTCTTTGCCGGACATGGGTTCGACCCCTGCGGTCAACTGTTCAACCAGTGCATCGACCTCCATCGTTTCCTGGGCCGTGGCGGTTGGTGTGTCCACGCGGGACGAACCGGATTGTTGTGCGGCCTGTTGCGCCGACTGTTCTGGCGTCAGGTCCAGTGAAACGCGCTGTGGTGTGGTCCGGTCTTTTGGGCGGTCCTCGTCGGTCAACTCAACCGGACGCGGGGCCAGCATCAGCCGGTCCGCCGTCGGGGCCGCCGTTCCACCGGCGGCAACCGCATTCACCGCCAACCCCTGATGGTCCGCCTGAAGCCCGCCGGGATTGTCCGGCTGTATGCGCATCGGCCCCGCCAGCGCACGCACCACCGGAACACCGCTGACATCACGCACCATCAGCTTGTACCCCCAGACCCCGACACCAACCACCAGCGCCACCGAAGCCATCGCACCGAAAAAACTAACCGTCGCGCCCAACGCAGAGGGTGCGGGTGCGGGTGCATGATCTGAAGGCATTTGTCGGGAAAATGGGTCCGGCGCAGCAGGGTCGCCAGCGACGTGCCCGTCTTGCACCGCTTGTCCGGCCTGCCCGGCATGCATAACCCGCCCACCCATAAGCTGGGTGTACACGTCGCCCGTGTATTCGATATCCGCCATGTCCGCCTCACTGCCCCGATTGCGCCATTCGTGGCGTCCGGGTTTCGTTGAATACTGCCTCGGACCGGCGTTCGGGCGGTTTTGTTACCGCATCTCCTGCACCGGTGTTACGCCCAGAATACCAAGACCTGAGGAAATAACAACGCAAACGGCACTGGCCAGCGCCATTTTTGCCTGGCTTGTGGCGACATCGTCAGGCTGAAGGAACCGCAATTCGGGCAAATCATTGCCCCGGTTCCACAATGCGTGAAAATCGCCCGCCAGTTCGTACAGGTAAAACGCCACGCGGTGTGGTTCGTTCGTGCGCGCGGCAATTTCGACCAGGCGCGGCCATTCGGCCAGTTTTCTGGCCACTGTCAGTTCTGATTCGTGGGTGATCAGGCCCAGATCGGCCCCTTTCAGCGCCGCCGCATCTGCCGCAATTCCGGCCTCGGCGGCGCGGCGCAGCACGCTCATCACGCGGGCGTGGGCGTATTGGACATAAAACACCGGGTTATCGCGACTTTGTTCCAGCACCTTGTCAAAGTCAAAATCAAGCGAGGCGTCGTTCTTGCGCGTCAGCATCACAAAGCGCGTCACATCCGGGCCAACCAGATCGATCACATCGCGCAGCGTAACAAAGGTTCCGGCCCGTTTGGACATCTTGAACGGCTGGCCGTCCTTCCACAGTTTGACCAGTTGCGTCAGCTTGATATCCAGCGGCACAGCGCCATCACTAAGGGCGCTCACGGCGGCCTTCATCCGTTTGACATACCCACCGTGGTCCGCCCCAAGCACATCAATAAGCGCGTCGAACCCTCTGGTAATCTTATCAAAATGGTACGCGATGTCGGGGGCAAAATAGGTCCACCCCCCATCGGATTTCTTGACCGGGCGATCCACATCATCGCCATGCGCGGTGGATTTGAACAAGGTCTGTTCGCGCGGTTCCCAATCATCGGGCATCTTGCCTTTTGGCGGCTCAAGCACGCCCTCATAGATCAGGCCCTTGTTTTCAAGGTCAGCCAGGGCCGCCTCGATCCGGCCCGTGCCATACAACGACTTTTCGCTGAAAAACACATCCATATGCACCCCTAACGAGGCCAGATCAGCGCGGATCAGGTCCATCATCGCGTCTGTGGAATAGGTGCGAACCTCGGCCAGCCAGACATCTTCTGGCTGATCAACCCAGGCATCGCCCTTTTCCTTGGCCAGCGCCGCGCCCACCGGAACCAGGTAATCGCCGGGGTAGGTGCCGTCAGGAAAGGCCACCTCTTGTCCCAGCGCCTCAAGATAGCGCAGATAGACGGACCGGGCCAGCACATCGACCTGCGCACCGCCGTCATTGATATAATATTCGCGCGTCACATCATGGCCGGAATAATCCAGCAGGCTGGCCAGCGCATCGCCGAACACCGCGCCGCGGGTGTGGCCCACATGCAATGGTCCGGTGGGGTTCGCACTGACAAATTCCACGTTAACCTTTTGACCCGCCCCCATGTCCGAGCGCCCATAGCCGGGTCCCGACTGCAATACCTGCCCCAGAACCCCCTGCCAGACCGCAGGCGCAAGCCGCAGGTTCAAAAACCCCGGCCCGGCCACTTCGACGCTGATGACACGTGGATCGGCGGCCAGAATGTCGGCCAGTGCGGCGGCAATATCGCGGGGCTTCATGCCTGCCGGTTTGGCCAGCACCATCGCCGCATTGGTCGCCATATCCCCATGTGCGGCATCGCGCGGTGGTTCGACCGTGACATTGGCCATCGCCAGCCCCCCGGGCAGCGCGCCTTTGGTAACCATGGCATCCAGGCTTTCCAGCACAAGCAGACGAATATCGGCGAACAGGTTCATTACGGCATCCTTTGGGTTAGGGCCGGGGTTTATCATCCGTGCATGTGTGGTCAACTCACCACATGACATGCGTCAAATTACGGCCAGATTACCGGGGGTCTGGTTCGGGTTCGGGCCCGCCCAGCAACCGCGCGTGTTCCTGAAGCGCAAACCGGTCGGTCATTCCGGCGATATAATCCGACACGATCCGCGCCAGCGCGGTTTCGCCCCGGGCGGCCTCGACATCCTTGCGCCACTGTTTGGGCAGTTGATCGGGATGCGCCATAAAACACGGGAACAGGTCCTTTACCACATGGGTCACCTGCGTGCGCATGACCACCACGCTGGGCGCGCGATACATCCGATCAAACAGGAAGGCACGGATCACCTTGAGGTCGTTGAATATCCGGTCCGAAAACTGGACCATGGGCCGCCCGGCAAGGCGGATATCTTCGACCGTTTTCGGGGCAAGATCATCCAGATTCCGGCGTGCCAGAACGATCACATCCTCGACCAGAACGCCAAAGAACCGGCGCAGGGCCTCGTGACGGCGCCGATAAGAGTTCAGGCCGGGGTATTTCTGATCCACCTCGGCGAAACAGGCATCCAAAATCGGCAGGTCCAGCAATTCGTTGCTTGAGAACAGTTCGGCCCGCAACCCGTCGTGCAGGTCATGGTGATTATAGGCCACATCATCGGCAATCGCCGCCACCTGTGCCTCGGCACCCGCAAAGGTATCAAGTTCCAGATCGTGCCGTTTCCCGTATTCGGCCAGCGCCCAGGGCAGATCGCCAGTGACCGGGCCATTATGCTTGGCCAGCCCCTCAAGCGTTTCCCAGGTCAGGTTCAGCCCGTCAAAATCGGCATAGTGGCGCTCCATATGGGTGACAATGCGGATCGCCTGGGCGTTGTGATCAAACCCGCCATAGGGGGCCATCAGTTCTGCCAGCGCATCTTCGCCGGTGTGCCCGAACGGTGTGTGGCCCAGGTCATGCGCCAGCGCGATGGCCTCGGTCAGTTCCGGGTTCAGGTTCAGAGCGCCGGAAATCGTGCGCGCAACCTGCGCCACTTCGATCGAATGGGTCAGGCGGGTGCGGTAATAATCGCCCTCGTGTTCAACAAAAACCTGGGTCTTGTGTTTCAGGCGCCTGAACGCGCTGGCGTGAATGATCCGGTCGCGGTCGCGT
>DAOUPC010000051.1 GCA_030626365.1 Paracoccaceae bacterium | reverse complement strand
TTTGAAAGCGAGGGGCTAAAGGTTTATACGCCGGATGTTGCGTCGTTCCGGGAACGTGCGCAGAAAATGTACCTCGAATCCGACTTTTCCAAGGACTGGCCCGCAGGTCTGTTGGACCGGATCAACGCGGTCAAGTAAGCGGATATGATGCATACCGTTCTGAAATGGCTTCAGAGGCGTGCAGACAATGTGGCGGTGGGGCTTCTCACCGCCATATTCCTTTCGTTTATCCTGCAGATCATCAGCCGCTATATTTTCCGCCAGCCGCTGGGCTGGACGCTTGAGGCCTGTTTGCTGGCCTGGCTGTGGCTGGTGTTCTGGTCGACGGCCTTTACCCTGAAGGAAAAGGATCACGTCCGCTTTACGATCCTTGTCGATACGGCCCGCCCGAACGTGCGGCGGGCGTATATGATAATCACGGCCATTTGCGTGGTTTCGGCACTTGCGGTTTCATTACCGGCGACGTTTGATTTCGTCACCTTCATGAAGATCGAAAAGACCTCTTTGTTGAAGGTCAGGTTTGACTTTGTGTTCAGTATTTATCTTATCTTTTCGGTGGCCATGATCACCCGATATGTCTGGCGGGTGGTGGAAATCATACGTGGGCGCGACGGGGATAGCACAACATGAGCTTTGCGTTTCTGGCCTGCCTTGCCATCCTGTTTGGCCTGTCGGCCTTTGGGGCACCGATTGCCCTGTCGATGATCGTGGCGGCGGTTGCCTATCTGGGGATGGTCGGTCAGGATCTGGCGCTGGCGGGCGAACAGATCATGCAGGGGCTGTACACCAGTTTCATCCTGCTGGCGGTGCCTTTGTTCATTGTCGCCGCCAACATCATGAACGCCGGGACAATCAGTGACCGGTTGCTGAATTTCTGCGTTGCCGCCGTGGGGCGGTTTCGCGGTGGTCTGGGCCATGTGAACGTGGTTGCCAGCCTGATCTTTTCCGGCATGTCGGGGTCGGCCATCGCCGATGCGGCAGGTATTGGCAAGATCATCATCCAGATGATGACCAAGGACGGGCGCTATCCTATCGGGTTTGCCGCTGCCATCACCGCCGCCTCGGCCACCATCGGGCCGGTCATTCCGCCGTCAATCCCGATGGTGATGTATGCGCTGGTGTCGGATACTTCGGTTGGCTACCTGTTTCTGGGCGGCATAACGCCCGGCCTGCTGATGGGCGCTGTGCTGATGATCATGGTTGCGCGCATATCGAAAAAGCGGGGTTTCGCGCTGGAAACACCAACCCCGCTGCGTGATATGCCGCGCATAACGCTGAACGCATTTCCCGCGCTGATGATGCCGGTGATCCTGTTGTTTGGCATCTATGGCGGTGCGACCACCCCGACCGAGGCCGCCGCCGTGGCCGCCACCTATGCGTTCTGTCTGGCGGCGATCTTTTACCGCGCGATCAGCTTGCGCGGCACCTATGACATCCTGTCGGCCAGCGCGCGTTCCTCTGCTGCTGTGGGGCTGGTGATCGGCGGGGCGCTGATTTTCAACTATATCGTCGCCACCGAAAACATCCCCAACACGGTGGCCGCCTTTTTGCGCACGATTGACCTGTCGCCGATTGCCTTTCTGCTGATGGTCAACGTGCTGTTGTTGTTGCTGGGCTGTATTCTGGATGCAACGACGATTCTGCTGGTGATCATCCCGTTGTTTTTGCCGGCGGCGCGTGAACTGGGAATTGATCTGGTGCATTTCGGGGTGATTGTGGTGGTGAACACGATGATCGGGCTGATCACGCCGCCCTATGGCATCCTGCTGTTTGTCATCAACGCCACCACCGGTGCGCCGATGCGCGACATGATCCGTGAAATCTGGCCCTTTATGGGGGCGCTGATCGTTGCCTTGCTGATCATGACCCTTGCCCCTGGCCTTGTGCTTTGGCTGCCACGCCTGCTTGGGTATGGTGGCTAGTTCCGGGTCCGCACTTTGTGCTTCTCAAAAATGTCAAAATTGCCGGTTATGGTTTTCTTAACTAAGTTCCACAGCTCAGTGCGCAGCAATCGTCGCTTTGCCTTCAAGGATAAGACGAGATAAAAGATGATCCCCGCCGCCAACGAACAAAACGACAAACGCCTGTCGCGCATTGTGGAATGCGCCGAGACCCATTTTGAACAAACGGTGCTCAGCATAAGTGCGCCGGATGGCGAGGGGCAGTCCAGTTTTCGCCTGCAACTGGCGGACCGCGATGTGATTGCCACGTTACGCCCGAATTTCCGGCGCACACAGTTAGAGGCCTTTGTTCTGCAAAGCCTTGGCCGGTATTGCGACGATGTTCCGCAATGTCTTGGCGTGGTGGGTGATATCATGTTCCAGTTCGACGCGGGCAGGCGGCACCTGAACCGGGATATTGCGTGCAGCGACACGGCAGGGCAGGCCGATCTGGCGGCCCGGGCGGTTGCCGGAATTTTCCGGTTTCAGGCCGCATCACGCAAAACCACCCTGGACGAGATGCTGCCGCACCTTGGGGCCAATCAGGGCTGGGTGGGCAGTTTTGTCGATATGGTGGATGTGTTGCAACCCTATTCGGGTGGTGTGCCGGACCGGTTTGACCGTGCGGCGGCCTGTGCGCTGATTGCCCAACCGGGGGGGCAGTTCGTCAAATGGGACTGTCGGCCCGGCAGCGCCAGCATTGGCGCGGACGACCATCTGCGCTGGTTCGATTTCGAATATGCCGGGATGCGCCACGGGGCCGAGGACTTTGCCTCGTTGCTGGGCGACGAGGGCTGGTTGCTGGAACCGGATGTCATGGCTGATGTGATGATCGACGCCTATGATCCACAATGCGGTCACGCGATTGCCGATTATCTGGACTATCTGTCGGTCTATCTGACGTTCCATTGTGCGCAGCGGCTTAAGTCGATCGTGAAAGAGGCCGGGAATCAGGGCTGGCTGTCCGGGGAACGGGGCCGCGAATATGATGATGATGGCGTGTACCCGGAATTTGCCGTGCAGATTTGCAAGGTCGGGCGCTATTTCTCGGCTCAGTCGCGGATTACTGCGCCGTTGATCCGGAACTTTGACGGCGCACTGCATGCGTTTCAAGAGGTCCGCCAGGACGTCGCGTCGCTGAAAACCGCCTAGGGCTGTTGGCGTTCACTACATGGATGCCCCTTAAGTTTCACAGCATTTTGGCCCTGATGCCCCGTGCATATTCCCCCTGTTGATGCCGTCTGGCGGGCAATCTGTGTTGACTCCACGCTTTGGGGTGTCGTACCGCTAGTATACTAACGACATACAAGAAGGCGTGCATGGGATATTCTTCTGCGGATACATTGCCAGAGGCGTTGCAACTGCTTGGCGAGGGGAACGTCAGGATTGTCGCGGGCGGAACCGACTTTTTCCCGATGCTTGGGGATCGTCAGGCACCGCCAAAGGTGCTGGATGTATCGTTCCTGGCAGAGCTGCGGGGGATCAGGCAGGCAGAATCAGGACCAGAAGCAGGATGGACCATCGGGGCCACGACCACCTGGACTGAAATTGCCAACGCGGATTTGCCGCCCGCGTTCGACGGGCTAAAGGGTGCCGCGCGCCAGGTCGGGTCTATCCAGATACAAAATGCCGGCACGATTGCGGGAAACCTGTGCAACGCATCACCTGCCGCGGACGGGGTTGCGCCGTTACTCACGCTTGGGGCGACGGTTGAATTGCGCGCGCTTGGGCGCGTGCGCCACGTGGCGCTGTCGGATTTCATCACCGGGGTGCGCCGGATTGATCTGCGCCCGGATGAATTGGTCTATGCGATCCACATTCCGCCCCTGCCGGCATCCGCGACGGGTCGGTTTCTAAAACTGGGATCCAGAAAATATCTGGTCATATCCATTGCCATGGTTTCGGTGCTGGTGTCGCTGGATGATGCAGGACGTATTGAAATGGCACGGGTTGCGGTCGGGTCGTGTTCGGGCGTGGCGACACGGCTTGGGGCGCTTGAGGGGGCGTTGATTGGGTTGACGGCGGGGGATATGGCCGGTCAGCCAGACATCTGGACCCGCCACCTTGATCCGCTGTCGCCGATCGGTGATGTGCGCGGTTCGGCCGAATACCGGCAAGAGGCGGCGGCAGAGCTGTGCAAGCGCGCGGTTCTTGGGGTGATGGAACAGACCAAAGAGGCCAAAAATGGATAACGCAGCCGCCAAAGGTGAAATTCGGTTCCGGCTGAACCGCGCGTCGGTTCAGGTCACGCCCGAAAACGGCGAACGCCTGTCCGAAACGATGCGCGACCGGCTGGGGCGGCGCGACGTCAAGATCGGTTGTAACGCGGGCGATTGCGGGGCCTGTACGGTGCTGGTCGATGGTGCGCCGGTCTGCGCCTGCCTGACGCCGACCCAACAGGTTCGCGGCAAAGAGGTCGAAACCCTTGCCGGGCTGGTCGAATATGACCCGGCGGCGATGGCCTTGATCGATACCTTTCAGGATAACGGGGCCGCCCAGTGTGGTATCTGCACGCCGGGCATGATGGTGTGCGCCACCGCCCTTTTGCGTGCCAATTCCGCGCCCGGCCCACAAGAGGTCGAGGATGCGATTGGCGGGGTGCTGTGCCGCTGTACCGGCTATCGAAAGATCATCGATGCCATCTGTCAGGCCGGCACGGCGCAACCGCGCAGCCCCGCCGAGGGCACCGGTGATGTGGGCACCAGCATTCGCAAGCTGGACGGCTATGCCAAGGTTGTCGGAACCGAGGTGTTTGGCGACGATGTGGCCCCCGATGGCACGCTGACCCTGCGGATCATCCGATCGCCCTTTGCCCGGGCGGGTTTCGTTCTGGGTGATCTTGACGGGTATGTCCGGGACAATGACGCCATTGTGGCGGTTCTGAGTGCCGCCGACATTCCGGGCAAAAACTGTTTCGGGGTGATCCCGGATTTCGCTGATCAGCCGGTGTTCGCCGAATCCGAAACACGTTTCCGGGGCGAGGCAGTGGCCGCCGTGGTCGGCACACCCGAGGCAATGCGCCGGTTTGATGCGGGGACGTTCCCCGTGGTCTGGGATGAAAGGCCATCGGTTCAGGACATGCCCGGGGCGCTGGCCAAAGGCGCGCCGCAACTGCATGACGGGCGCGATGGCAACGTCATGTGCGGCGGGTTCGTGCAATGCGGCGATGTCGCGGCGGCGCTGACCCGCGCGGATGTCGTGGTTGAAGGGCGGTTCAGTACCGGCTTTGTCGAACATGGCTATATCGAGCCAGAGGCAGGCTATGCCACCTATGCAGACGGCAAGGTGGAAATCCATGCCTGCACCCAGGCCCCGGTCATGGACCAAGAGGCAATGGCGGTTATTCTGGGGGTGGATCGCAGCAAGGTCCGTATCATACCGACGGCGGTGGGCGGCGGGTTTGGTTCCAAGCTGGATATCTCGGTTCAGCCGTTTCTGGCGCTGGCGGCAATAAAGACCGGACAGGCGGTACGAATAACCTATTCGCGCAGCGAAACGATGCAATCAACGACCAAGCGGCATCCGTCAGAGATTACCCTTAAGATAGGCGCCAGCCGGGATGGGCGGATCAGCGGTTTTCGCTTTCAGGGGGATTTCAACACCGGGGCCTATGCGTCCTGGGGTCCGACCGTTGCCAATCGGGTGCCGGTGCATGCCTCTGGTCCCTACAACATTGCCGATTACCGGGCCGAAACCAGGGCCATCCATACCCATTGCCCGCCCTCGGGGGCGTTTCGCGGGTTTGGCGTGCCGCAGGCGGCCATCGCACAAGAAGCCCTGTTTGACGAGTTGGCGCAAAAGCTGGGCATCGACGCGCTTGAGTTCCGTATCCTGAATGCGCTGGACAACAACCAGCCAACCGTGTGCGGGCAGGTGTTCACGCAAGGCGTCGGCATCCGGCCTTGTCTTGAGGCGCTGCGACCTGCCTGGAATGAACAACGCGGCGCGGTAGCGGCGTTTAATGCCAGCGCCACAGCCACCAACAGCCCCCTGCGCCGGGGGGTGGGGATTGCGGCGGGCTGGTATGGCTGTGGCAATACCTCGCTGCCCAACCCGTCCACCATACTGGCCGGAATTCGTGCGGATGGGGCGATTGTGCTGCATCAGGGCGCGATGGACATCGGGCAGGGGGCCAATACGGTCATTTCCCAGATATTTGCGCAGGCGCTGGGGGTGGCGGTTGACCGGCTGGAACTGGTTGGTCCCGACACCGACATAACGCCGGATGCGGGCAAGACATCGGCCTCGCGCCAGACATTCGTGACCGGCAATGCGGCGCGCCTGACCGGGCTGGCATTGCGCCAGGGCATCCTGTCGATGTGCAATGCCTCGCAGGGGGCGGTGCTGGATATTGGCGCAGGTGTGGTGGTTGTGCGCGATGGCGGGCAGACGCATGAAATCAATCTGTCCCGGTTGGACGGGGATGGCATGGGCTATGTGCTGCGGGCGTGCGAAACCTATGATCCACCGACCAAACCGCTGGACAAGAACGGGCAGGGGGTGCCTTACGCACAGTTTGGTTATGCCGTGCATATATGTGTGCTTGAGGTAGATACCGCGCTGGGCACGATCCGCCCGCTTGGCTTTACGGCGGCGCATGATGTGGGGCAGGCGATCAACCCGCTGCTGGTCGAGGGGCAGATTCAGGGCGGTATCGCGCAGGGGCTTGGCATGGCCCTGATGGAGGAATACCTGCCGGGGCGCACCGAGAACCTGCATGATTACCTGATCCCCACGGTCGGGGACATGCCACCGGTTGAGACGATCATTGTCGAGGTGGCGGACGGGCATGGCCCGTATGGTGCCAAGGGGCTGGGCGAACATGTGCTGATTCCGACCGCCCCGGCGATCCTGAATGCAATCCATAACGCCTGTGGTGTGCGCCTGCGCCGGGTTCCGGCAACACCGTCGCGGGTTCGTGACGCCCTGAGAGGTAATTGATATGGCTGACAGAGTAATCCCCGAAAAGATCCGCTGTGATGCCTGCCCGGTGATGTGTTACATCGCTGACGGCAAACCGGGGGCCTGTGATCGCTATGCCAACCACGGCGGTGATCTGGTGCGGCTGGACCCGCTGACCATCATCGAGATCGCCCAGGCCAAGGTTGCACAGGGCCAGGACGTCAGGGCGGTGCCCTTTCTGGGCGGTGGTGACAGGGACGGGACCGAATGGGACGGCGACCTGCTGCACGCCAAGCGGTCCTTTGTCACGGCGGTTGGCGCGGGCACCACGTACCCCGATTACAAACCGGCCCCGTTTATCGTTTCTCAGGATGTGGCCGGCGTCGATATGGTCACTGTCGTGACCGAAGGCATCTTTAGCTATTGCGGGGTCAAGGTTAAGATCGACACAGACCGGCATCTGGGCGATGAGCGCGCCACCGTGCGTGTTCAGGGCGAACCGATTGGCCATGTTATGACGTCCGAGTATGGCTCAAAGATGCTGTCGCTGGGCGGGGTCGAACACCTGACGGGCGGCACCAAGAAAGAGGGGCGCGTGACCTGTGACGCCCTGCTGAAACTGTGCAATCGCGAACCGCTTGAGGTTCAGATTGATGACGGGCCAGATGTGGTCATTCAGGCGGGCAAGGCCCCCATCGTCAACGGGGTCGAGGAAAAGCTGATGCGCGTTGGCTGTGGCTCGGCGGCGATTGGCATGTTTGCGGCGCAATGGGCGGACAAGGTGGACGAGGTGGTTGTGGTTGATGACCACATTACCGGCATCCTGTCCGAACATCAGGCGGGCAAGATGCTGGACGTGCCACCAACCGGCATCCGCATCAATGGCCGGCGGTCAACCCCGGGTCGCTATTTCCAGGTGGCCCAGCCCGGCACCGGCTGGGGCGGCACGAACATTGACGACCCGCTGACCATCCTCAAGGATTTCGACAGCGCCAAGGCCTGGCCGGGCCTGAGCCTGCTGATGGTGTCCACCACCGGCGAACAACATGCCTATTACGAACTGGACAACGACCTGAAACCGGTGGCGCGGGACATGCCCGAACTGCTGCAACTTTCGGTCGCGCGGATCGCTGAAAACTGTGAACCGTCCTTGTGTTCGGTGCTGTTTATGGGCGGGGCAGGCGGGTCTTTGCGCTCTGGGGTGACGGAAAACCCCGTGCGGCTGACCAATTCGGTCAAGGCGTCGCTGACCTATGTGTCGTGTGGCGGGGCCGAGGCCTATGTCTGGCCCGGTGGCGGTATCACGGTGATGGCCGATGTCATGGACATGCCCAGCAACGCATTTGGCTATGTCCCGACACCGGCCCTGGTGGCCCCGATCGAATTCACCATGCGCCTGTCTGATTACGAGGCGCTGGGCGGTCACATGGAGGCGGTGCAGAAGCTGGAAAATGTTATCACTGATGACGTTCGCAAGGTCGATCAGATCGATCGTAACTCCAACCCCACGTCCAGCCATAATTTCCGCTGGACCCACAACCGGGCACTGTAGCCGATGAATGGGCCGGTTGCGGCCTTACTGGGGGCCGGGTCTGGAAATCAGGCTGGTATCGGGTCTGGATCTGCGGCGCGTCTGCATCTGCAACATGGTCCCATCGATCTGATTATCGGTGTCGATGCGGATACGCAAAACGACCGGCAACAGGCGTTTCGCGCGGCGGCGGCCCGGTTTGATACCATCCTTGAAGAACTGGCTGGCGAATTGCCCCTGCTGCGCCGCGCGATGACGGATACGATACAGCCCTTGGGCGATGTTGCCCGGCGCATGGCCGGGGCCGTGCGGCCCCATGCGGCGCAGGTGTTCGTGACCCCGATGGCCGCCGTCGCCGGTGCTGTCGCTGACGAAATTTTGGGCACCATGATTGCCCGCGTGCCCGTGACGCGCGCCTATGTGAACAACGGTGGTGACATTGCGCTGCACCTGACGGCGGGCACGCATTACAGCGCGGTTATTGCCGGGTTGGATGGGGTTGAACCGGGCAGCACTGAACATGGCCGCCTGATGATCGACGCGGCCAGCCCGGCGCGTGGCATCGCCACCAGCGGGCAGGGCGGGCGCAGCCTTAGCCTTGGCATTGCCGACAGTGTGACGGTGCTGGCGCATGACGCGGCAAAGGCCGATGTGGCCGCGACGCTGATTGCCAACGCGGTTGACCTGCCGGGGCACCCATCGATCAGGCGCACACCGGCGTGCGACATCGCCCCCGACAGCGATCTGGAGGGGCGGCTGGTGGTCACCCATGTCGGCCCGCTGAACACGGACGAGGTGGATAAGGCGCTGTCAAATGGCGTGGCCGCCGCGCAATCCATGCTGGACAGGGGGCTGATCCTTGGGGCGGCCTTGTTCCTGCGGCGTGCCCGGCGCATTATCGGCCCGCTAACGCCCCGTTCCATTACACGAAATGAAACTGACCCATCGCAAGAAACAAAAATGGTGAAACATGCCTGAACTGATGATCCGCAAAATGGTAACTGTTGTCGAAGAGGTCTTTCACGAAGGTGGGCCGCCGGTGGATACGCCGTTGCTTAGGGCGGCGGCGATTGCCATCATCCACAACCCGTTTGCCGGGCGCTTTGAACCCGACATTCAGGGGTTCATGGACGATCTGCGCCCGCTTGGCCTGCAAATGGCGCAAAGCCTTGTTCAATCGGTCGGCGGGGCAGGGCGTGTCGAAGGGTACGGCAAGGGCGCGCTGATCGGGGCCGCCGGAGAGTTGGAGCATGGCGCGCTGTGGCACGCCCCCGGCGGGTATGCCATGCGCGAGGCAATCGGTGGGTCGCGGGCGATCGTGCCCTCGGCCAAAAAGGTCGGCGGGGTTGGCGCGCGCCTGGATGTGCCGGTCACCCATATCAACGCGTCCTATGTGCGCTCTCACTTTGATTCGATGGAGGTGGGGGTGAACGATGGCCCGCGTGCGGATGAAATGCTGCTGGCGCTGGTCATGACCACCGGACCACGGGTGCATTCGCGTTCTGGTGGGCTGGAAGTTGGCGACATTACGGGGCTGGATGGCCTGCGCTAAGCAACACGCCAAACTAACAAGATAAACGACAAAGGGGTCTGACATGGACATTCGCAAAATCGCCACCTGGGTCGAGGAAACCCATTCCGAAATCGGGCAAACGATCAGCCCGCCAACCCGCAAGGCGGTCGCGGTGGCGGTCATTGCCAACCCGTTTGCCGGGAAATACGTGCCCGACCTGACACCGCTGATGGATATCGGCGCAGAACTGGGCGCGGTGCTGGGTCGCAAATGCGTCGAGGCGCTGGGCATTCGCCCCGATCAGGCCGAAAGCTATGGCAAGGCCGCCATGGTCGGCGAAAACGGAGAGTTAGAGCATGCGGCGGCCATTTTGCACCCCAAGCTTGGCGCGCCGTTGCGGGCCGAGGTTGAAAAAGGCGCGGCGCTGGTCCCGTCATCCAAAAAGATGGGCGGGCCGGGTCAGGTGCTGGACGTGCCGCTGGGGCATAAGGATGCGGCCTATGTGCGGTCGCATTTCGACGGGATCGAGGTGCGCCTGAACGATTCGCCACGGGCCAATGAAATCATGGTGGCCGTGGCCGTGACCGACAGTGGCCGCCCGTTGCCGCGGGTTGGCGGGCTGACGTCGGATCAGGCTGTTGGCACGGACGGGCTGCGCTAGGCGGATATGACAAGGGGGCAGATATGTCTGCCCCCGGCACCTGCCGGCCTGTTGCCAATTTCCCTGTGTGTTCAATTTTATGGGGTAACACCGGGGCCAAAAGGCCGTGCAGATTGACAACAAATACAGGAATTTGCAAAATATATCCAATAAAGAGGCAGCAAACGCGGCTGCGCCAGATGATTATATCGCATGGCGCACGATCCGGGTTTGCAAATAACTGATCCGCTCAGCGGGCAACAGCAGAGCATATCCGGCCCGGTCGGATCATGCGTTGGATAGGGTGGCATATTGTGGCCAATGGTATTTTTACAGGTAACTGCACGGGTTTTGCAGTCCGGTGCGCAGAGGTGTCCGGTTCATCCGTTATTGCAACAGGTGGCGCTGCGGCGGTTCCGGTCAGACGGGGTTTGCTCTGATGGCCAAAAAGCAGAAAACCGGTGAAGACAACGCAGGGGACATCGCCCCGCAACCATCCCTGATCGACAACGCCCCCGAACAGGAAACCCGCGCCGCCTGGCATGACCGGCTGGCCGAAATAGGCCGCCAAGAGGGATTTTTTGAAACCCTTGGTGATGAACACAGCGCGCTGTTTGCCAAACGCGGCAAAACGCTGGTGGTGACCTTTGACAATCTTGATCATGTTTATGAGCGCGGCGAAAACCGGATGCCCTGGGGGTTTGACTATACCCAGTCGCGCGGTTGGTCGGTGCTGGGGATGATGTCACACGACTGGACCTGGTATCGCGACGACGCGGTTTTTGATTTCTTTGATCGCCTGAAGGACGAAGGTTTCTTTGATCAGTTCGACCGGGTGGTGTTTTACGGCGCGTCGATGGGGGCCTATGCGGCCAGTGTGTTTTCCAGTGTCGTGCCGGGGGCCACGGTTGTGTGCATCAGCCCGCAGGCGACGCTGGACCGTGACATTGCACCCTGGGAAACCCGTTACAAAAAGGCGTGGCGGCGCAATTTCAAGGACCGGTTTGGCTATGCCCCCGCAATGATCGCCGGTGCCGAAAAGGTGTACCTGTTCTATGATCCGACCGCCCCACTGGATTCGATGCACGCATCATTGTTTCAGGGCGACAACCTGGAAAAGCTGAAATGCCGCTTTATGGGGCACCGGATTGCCTCGCTTTGGATGGCGATGGGGGTGCTGAAGCCGGTTGTCGAGGGCTGTATCGAAGGCAGCCTGACGCGGTCCGGATTTTACAAACTGATGCGCCAGCGGCATGACACGAACCGCTATCAGCGGGAAATGCTGGGCCGGTTGCGGGATCAGAAACGTTATGCGCTGACGATACGCTATTGCAAGGCGGTCCTGTCACGTCGCGGTGCGCCGGCCTTTCGCAAAGAGATGAAGAAATCCTTGCGCATGCTGGGCCGGACCGAATGACGGGCAGGCGGGTGGTTCTGCACAGATGAGCATTGTCAGGCGCTATCTGGGAGAGAGGCAATCAGCAGGTTCAGATGGG
>DAOUPC010000132.1 GCA_030626365.1 Paracoccaceae bacterium | reverse complement strand
GGCCATCGTGATCTTTATAATCCTGGCGCTGGCGGTCATTCCGGCGCTGATCAAACAGATGATCGACCTGATCGCAATCATGCCCCAGGTGTTCCGCGACCTGCAATCGTTTCTGAACGGGCGGTTCCCATCGCTTCTGGATCAGAATTCGGACCTGCGCATGGTTCTGACAACACTGGGCGAAAGCATCAAAAGCAAAGGCGGCGTGGTGCTGAGCCACGTGATCGGGTCGGCCATGTCTTTGGTCAATATCGTTATCCTGCTGGTGATCGTGCCGGTGGTGTCGGTCTATATGTTGCTGGACTGGGACCGGATGATCGCCCGTATCGACCAGTTGCTGCCGCGCGATCATGCGCCGGTGATCCGTCGTCTGGCCGGTGAAATCGACACCACGCTGGCGGCGTTCATCCGGGGCATGGGCACGGTCTGTCTGATCCTTGGCACCTATTACGCGGTGGCGCTGATGGCGGTGGGGCTGCAATTCGGGCTGGTGGTGGGGTTCATTGCCGGGCTGGTGACGTTCATTCCCTATCTGGGCGCGCTGATTGGCGGGGTGCTGGCGATTGGGCTGGCGTTGTTCCAGTTCTGGGGCGACTGGGGGACAATCGGGCTGGTGACGCTGATCTTTGTGGTCGGTCAGGTGGCCGAGGGAAATTTCCTGACGCCGAAACTGGTTGGCACCTCGGTCGGGCTGCATCCTGTGTGGCTTTTGCTGGCGTTGTCGGTATTTGGCGCGATGTTCGGGTTTGTCGGCATGTTGGTGGCCGTCCCGGTCGCCGCCGCGCTGGGTGTGGTGACCCGGTTTGGCGTTGGGCAATATACCGACAGCCACCTCTACCGGGGTGAAACCAGCCGCAAAGACGACTAAGCCAGTGACAACCCGCACGCCCCCCCAACAACTCAGCTTTGATCTGCCTTCCAAGCCGGCGCTGGGGCGGGATGATTTCTTTGTCTCGCCCGGCAATGCCGTGGCGGTGGCAACAATCAACGCCACCACGCCCTGGCCCGGCGCAAAGCTGGCCCTTTGCGGCCCCGCCGGGTCCGGCAAGACCCACCTGGCCCATGTCTGGGCCGCCCAGTCAGGGGCCACGATCCTGAAGGCAACCAGCCTGCGTGATGCGGATGTGCCCGCCCTGGCCCAGGGGCCGCTAGTGATCGAGGACGTGCCCCATATCGCCACCGATCCGGCAGCCCAGAACACCCTGTTTCATCTGCACAATCTGGTTCTGGCCGAGGCACACACCCTGTTGCTGACCGGGCGGCAGGACCCCAGCCGCTGGGGTCTGGGCCTGCCCGATCTGCAAAGCCGGATGCAGGGCACCCATGTGGTCACCCTGGCCCCGCCCGACGACACCCTGCTGTCCGCCGTTCTGGCCAAGCTGTTCAATGACCGCCAGATCACCCCAAAACCTGATGTGATCCCCTATCTGGTGGCCCATATGGACCGCTCATTCGAGGCCGCGGCAGCCATTGTCGCGCGGCTTGACCATGCGGCCCTGTCCGAGGCACGCACAGTATCGCGCCCGCTGGCCACACGCCTGATTGCCGATTGGGACTGAACCCGGTAATATCCGGCGTTCCTTGTTCAAACCCCGCATTCACACCTGTATTCACAAACCCCCTATTCACAACCATATACAAAGCCATAGCCTGACAATCATGACCCACGCAGATTTCCTGAAATCCGACTTTGAAACCGCAATCAACCTGCCCGATCTGGATATCACCGGGCCGGGCCGGTTCAACAACCGTGAACTTAGCTGGCTGGGTTTCAACTGGCGGGTGCTGGAAGAGGCCGAAAACCCCCGCGTGCCGCTGCTTGAACGGTTACGGTTTGTATCGATCTCGGCCAACAACCTGGACGAATTCTTTACCGTGCGTGTGGCGGGCCTGCGCGAACTGGACCATGGCGGGCACACCACCCCGGCCGCTGATGGGCTGTCCCCGGCCGAACAGCTGGTGCTGATCCACGAAGATGCGCGCAAACTGATGCAGGCCCAGCAACGGGTGCTGACCGACCTGAACAAAGAACTTGAAGAGGCCGGCCTTTCGGTGCTGACCCGCAACGACCTGACCCCGGACGATCAGGCATTTCTGGCGAATATGTTCCTTGCCCGTGTCTTTCCCGTGCTGTCACCGCTGGCCATTGATCCGGCCCACCCGTTCCCGTTTATCCCCAACACCGGCTATACGCTGGCGCTGCAACTGGAACGGTTGCGCGACAAAAAGGCGTTGCAGGCGTTGCTGCCGGTGCCCCGCCAGATCGACCGGTTCATCGCCTTGCCATCCGATCCCGGCCAACACCGGTTCCTGCCAATGGAAGAGTTGCTGATCCTGCATATCGGTGATCTGTTTCCCGGTTACCGGCTAAAATCACATTTCGGGTTTCAGGTGCTGCGCAACAGCGACCTTGAAGTCGAAGAAGAAGCCGAAGACCTGGTGCGCGAATTCGAAGTGGCCCTGAAACGGCGCCGTCGCGGCGAAGTGGTGCGCATGACCCATTCGGCGGGGGCCCCGGCCAAGCTGATGGCGACCGTCATGAAGGAACTACAGGTCGATCCCGACGAAGTGGTGGAAATCGCCGGGATGATCGGCATGGCCGACCTTGACCAGCTGGTACAAACCGACCGCCCCGACCTGTTGTGGCCATCCTTTACCCCCCGCGTCCCCGAGCGCGTCAGCGATTTTGAAGGCGACATGTTCGCGGCGATCCGCCAGAAAGACATGCTGCTGCATCACCCCTATGAAACCTTCGGCATGGTGATCCGGTTCCTGCAACAGGCCGCACGCGACCCCGATGTCGTGGCAATCCGCCAGACGTTTTACCGTACCTCGCGCGATTCACCCATTGTCGAGGCCCTGTGCGAAGCCGCCGAGGCAGGCAAATCCGTAACCGCACTGGTCGAACTGAAGGCGCGCTTTGACGAGGCCGCAAATATCCGCCAGTCGCGCCGCCTGGAACGGGCCGGGGCGCATGTGGTTTACGGCTTTGTCGACCTCAAGACCCACGCCAAGATTTCCATCGTGGTCCGGCGCGAAGGTGACAAGCTGGTGACATACACCCATTACGGCACCGGCAATTACCACCCCATCACCGCGCGGTTCTATACCGATCTGTCGCTGTTCACCTGCGACACCAAACTGGGGCGCGACGCGGTCAAGGTGTTCAACTATCTGTCGGGTTATGCCCAGCCGGAATCGCTTGATAATCTGGCGATCTCTCCGCTGAACCTGAAAACGCGGCTGATTGAGATGATCGAGGCCGAGATAGCGCACGCCAAGGCCGGGCTGCCTGCGGTGATCTGGGCCAAGATGAATTCGCTGATCGACAGCGAAGTGATCGACGCGCTTTACCGGGCCAGTCAGGGCGGCGTGAAAATCAGCCTGATCATTCGCGGCATCTGCGGGCTGCGCCCCGGCATCAAGGGACTGTCCGACAATATCCGGGTCAAATCGGTGATTGGCCGGTTTCTGGAACATTCGCGCATCGTGTGTTTTGGCAATGGTCACGGGTTGCCGGCGAAAAAGGCACGGGTGTTCATCAGTTCCGCCGACTGGATGGGTCGCAACCTGAACCGGCGGGTCGAAACCCTGGTCGAAATCAACAATGCCACCGTCAAGGCGCAGATCGTCAGCCAGGTCATGGCCGCCAATCTGGCCGATGTGGCACAAAGCTGGGTGATGAACCCGAACGGGTCATTTGTGCGCCAGGTGCCCCCTGACGGCGAATTTGCCTTTAACTGCCACCGGTTCTTTATGGAAAACCCGTCCCTGTCCGGGCGTGGGTCGGCCGGGGCATCGGATGTGCCCAAATTAACCCATACAGAAGACTGATCTGGTGATTGACCGGCACAGGCGGTTCCCGCATCCTGAGGGCAGAACACCTTGGGGGGTGATATGACTTTGCAACCGGAACCGGCCAACGCCGACTGGGCCCCGTTTGGGCGCCCCTTGTTTGATGACCCCGGCACGCGCGCCCTGTCGCGGGTGGGTGTGGTTGATGTTGGGTCCAACTCGGTCCGGCTGGTGGTATTTGACGGCGCGGCGCGCTCTCCGGCGTATTTCTACAACGAAAAGATCATGTGCGGGCTGGGGGTCGGGCTGGCGGAAACCGGGCGGCTGAACCCGCGGGGCCGGGAACGGGCGCTGAATGCGCTGATCCGCTTTGCCCGGGTGGCCGATGGCATGGACCTGCCCCCGCTTAGCGTGGTGGCCACCGCCGCGGTGCGCGACGCAAGCGACGGGCCGGATTTCTGTGCCGAGGTGGCCGACAAGGCCGGACTGAAAATTCAGGTCATCACCGGCGAGGAAGAGGCGCGTTTTTCCGCGCAGGGGGTATTGCTGGGCTGGCCCGGTGCCTATGGGCTGGTGTGTGACATCGGCGGGGCCTCGATGGAGTTGGCCGAAATCGCCGATGGTCGCGTGGGGCGCTGTGTTACCTCGGATTTGGGGCCGCTCAAGCTGCGCGATGCCAAGGGCGGGGCCAAGGGGCGGCGCGCACATATCAAGCAGGTGATGGAACAGTTGAAGGCCAATATGGGGCCGCAACGCGACCGGCTGTTTCTGGTCGGAGGAAGCTGGCGGGCCATTGCCAAGATCGACATGGCGCGGCGTGGCTATCCGCTGGCGGTGCTGCACGAATATCGCATGACGGCCAAATCGGTGCGCGACACGCTGCGCTTTGCCAAAGGCCGTGACCTGGAAGAGTTGCGCGCGCTGGCCGGGGTATCGGCGGCACGTATCGCGCTGGTTCCTTATGCGCTTGAGGTGCTGACGCGGCTGGTGCGCACGTTCAAACCCAAAGATATCGCCATATCCAGCTATGGCATCCGCGAGGGGCTGTTGTACGAACAGATGCCCCAGCGGTTGCGCGACCGCGATCCACTGATCGAGGCCTGCCGCTTTGCCGAAAACAAGGATGCCCGCCTGCCAGGGTTCGGCAAGACCCTGAACCAGTTCATCAACCCGCTGTTCAAATCGGCAAAGAGCAGCCAGAAACGCCTGATCAAGGCGGCCTGCCTGTTGCATGATGTCAGCTGGCGCGCGCACCCCGATTACCGCGCCGAAGTGTGCTTTGACAATGCCACGCGCGCCAACATGGGCGGGCTGAAACATTCGGAACGGGTGTTTCTGGGGCTGGCGCTGTTGTATCGCTATTCCAACAAACGCAGTGGCAGCCGGTTTGACAAGCTGGCCGGGTTGCTGGATGAAAAGCGCCTGAAGCAGGCCGAAATCCTGGGCAAGGCGATGCGCTTTGGTGCGATGTTGTGGCCACAAAACGACACGCCGCTGGCCACATTGCGCCTGTATCCCAAGAAGAAACTGCTGGAACTGACCCTGTCCGCCGCCGCCCGTCCGCTGTTTGCAGACGTGGCCGAGGCGCGGTTTTTGTCGCTTGCTGCGGCACTGGGGTGCGATACGAAAATCAGGTACGAAAAGGCACATTCCGGCAAATAAAAGGGCCGCCAAAGGCCATGCTTTGTTTGACACAAGGCATCACGCCCTGTCTGGTGGGGGCCTCTCTGTCGTATCACACAGGAAACAACACCATGGCAGGACCACCCCGACGCACGCCCCTGATTGCCCTGACCCGCCTTCTTTTGCTGGTCCTTCTTGGCGCGGCTTTTGCCAGCGCCTCACAGGCCGCGCCGACCCGTTATCAACTGGACGCCGGGGATTCACACGTCAGGTTCACCTTTACGATGGGGGGCATCCCACAGACCGGCACCATGCCAATCGCCAGGGCGCTGATCCTTGTGGACCCCCAAAACCTGACCGCCAGCCGGGTTGATATCAGCCTAGATGTCGCCGGGGTACGCACCCCCCTGCCCTTTGCCCGGCAGGCGCTGATCGGGCCAGAGGTACTGGATGCGGCACGCTATGCGACCATTCGCTTTGTTTCTACCAGGGTGCAACTGGCCCCGGACGGGCGCCTGTCAGGTGGCGCAAAGATCACCGGCAAGCTGACCATGCACGGGGTCACAAGGCCGGTAACCTTCGAGGCCGCCCTGTTTCGCGCACCAGACAGTGCGGTGGACGACCTGAGCAACCTGAGCGTGCAGATGAAAGGCCAGATCAGCCGGTCGGCCTTTGGGGCGTCCGGCTATGGCGATCTGGTCGCAGATACCGTGGGGCTGGATATATGGGCGGTGATCCGGGTGAACCAATAGGGCCAGAACCCAACAGGGCGTGCAATGGACCGGCAGCGCGCGCAGAAATAACCATTCCACCCGCGCCGCCACTGTTTATTTGCCGAAAATACAACCCGTCAGAGCATGAAATCAAACGCATCCAGGGTTGAAATATTGTTCACCTTGATCAGCATATCGGCCACGCCATCACCGTCCCGGTCAATCCGCACAAGGCTATTGCCGGCGCTGACAGCGATCCGCGCCTCGCCCTGACCAGCCCCACTGAACGCACCGCCACCGATAAAGGACAGCACGCCCGGCGCGATATTTGCCAGGTCGATTACATCCTCACCCTGGCTGAAATCCTTGATCACATCACGCTGGTTCGTATTCGGGCTTTGAACCACTTTGGTGAACCGGAACACATCAGAACCCGCCCCGCCGGTCAGCACATCCTTGCCCAACCCGCCGTTCAGCACATCCTGGCCGTTGCCGCCAATCAGGTTATCATTGCCCGCGCCGCCGCGCAGGACATCATCACCCGTGCCGCCATCCAACAGGTCATTGCCATGGTTGCCAATAAGGCGGTCGTCGCCCTCGCCGCCGGCCAGCGTATCAACACCACCCAGACCGCGTATGACATTATCACCGGAATTTCCGGCCAGCGTATTGGCCTTGCCGTTACCGGTCCCACGAAGATCCTCGTTACCACGCAGCGACAGGTTTTCAAATTCCGTGCCCAGCGTCCAGGATACGAATGCCTCGACGACATCAGTACCTTCACCAACAGATTCCGAGAGCAAGACATTCGTGGAATCAACCACATAGATATCATCGCCAGCACCACCAAACACCGTGCCATTCACCGTGCCGCCACGACCGTCAAACAGGTCATTG
Source organism: Paracoccaceae bacterium (assembly GCA_030626365.1). Classification (GTDB taxonomy): domain Bacteria; phylum Pseudomonadota; class Alphaproteobacteria; order Rhodobacterales; family Rhodobacteraceae; genus NVQY01. The sequence goes on along the minus strand of DAOUPC010000132.1, from coordinate 667 downwards.
CCGCCAGCAAGGTCAACGCCCCCAATTATATGGCCGGAATTATACACCATGTCCACGCCTACACCGCCACCAAAGGCCATGGTATCCCCACCAAGGGTGCCGGAATTGAACAGCGTAAGAACACTGCCGACGCTGGACGCGAACTGTCTCAGCCCATACGAGCTCCCGTATGCATAGCCACTGTTGATAATCTGAATGATCGAACCATTGTCCATGTTGTCGACAGCAATGGCATTGGTTCCGGTGGCCCGGCCGGTATTTTCTATCCGCCCATGCAACCCCGAGGCAATGGTCAACGCCGATCCACCGCTGACCGTCCCGTGGTTGACCAGCACAGCATTGTCACCCCCGACAAAAACTGTACCCAAGCTCGCCCCGAACGAAGAGCTTGATCCAACCTGCCCGGTTTCACCAAAAAACACCTGGTTGTCATTACCAACAAGATATATCGCAATGCTGGTGGCAAAGACTTCACCATCAACAAACACAACATTTCCGTCCAAATTACTGAGGATAGCCGAGCCGTCGGTCGATGCAAAAAGTGTTCCTTCTGTATCAAGAAGGTCAGTATCTTGTGCCAGCGAAATTGCTGTTCCGCTAGTTATCAGGTCCGTATTCTGAATGGTCATAGTCATTTGTTAGTCCCTCATTTGTTTTTATGATCATT
>DAOUPC010000088.1 GCA_030626365.1 Paracoccaceae bacterium | reverse complement strand
TGACCGGCCCCGCCGTCAATCAGCAACAGGTCGGGCCACATACCCTTGTTGCGATCCGGGTCCTCTTTCAGCAGGCGTGAAAACCGCCGCCCCAGCACCTCTTTCATCATGCCAAAATCATCACCCGGTGTCAGGTCCTTGCCCTTGATGTTGAACTTTCGATAGCTGTTTTTGACAAAACCGCCCGGTCCCGCCACGATCATTGCGCCAACCGCGTGTGCGCCCTGAATGTGGCTGTTGTCATAGACCTCGATCCGCTGTGGTGGACCATCCAGATCAAAGGCATCGGCCAGACCGCGCAGCAATTTGACCTGTGTCGCACTTTCCGACATGCGCCGGGCCAGCGATTCACGCGCGTTGCGCAACGCACCGGCCACCAGATCGGCCTTTTCGCCGCGCTGGGGCACCAGAATATCCACCTTGCGCCCGGCCTTTTGGCTTAGGGCCTCGGTCATCAGATCATCATTTTCGATGGGGTCGGACAGGATCACCTGTCTTGGTGGTTCCCTGGTGTCGTAAAACTGGCCCAGGAATGCCTCCATCGCTTCGGCGGCGGATACATCCGGGCCGGTACGTGGATAGTAATCGTGATTGCCCCAGTTCTGCCCGGCCCGGATAAAGAACACCTGAACACAGGCCTGCCCCGAATCCAGATGCAGTGCGACGACATCCGCCTCGGTCACGCTGCGCGGGTTGATGCCCTGACTGCCCTGCACCTGCGTCAGCGCGCGGATACGGTCGCGCAACCCTGCGGCGCGTTCAAATTCCATCGCGTCCGATGCCTTGGCCATCTGGCGTGCCAGATCTTCCTGCACGCGGGTTGACCGGCCCGACAAAAACTGTTCCGCATCGTCAACCGCGCGGCCATAGGATTCCTGGCTGATCTTGCCCACACACGGGGCCGAACAGCGCCGGATCTGATACAACAGGCAGGGCCGGGTGCGCCCCTGAAACATCGAATCCGCGCAGTTGCGCAAAAGAAACGCCTTTTGCAACTGGTTCAGGGTGCGGTTCACGGCACCCGCGCTGGCGAAGGGACCAAAGTAGGTGCCTTTTTCCTTTCTGGCCCCGCGGTGCTTTTTGATCTGTGGAAATGGCTGATCCCTGGTCACCAGAATATTGGGAAAGCTTTTGTCGTCACGCAGCAGCACATTGTACTTTGGCTTTAGCTGTTTGATCAGGTTCTGTTCCAGCAACAGCGCCTCGGTTTCGGTGCGTGTGGTCAGGAACATCATTGATGCCGTGGCGGCGATCATCCGGGCAATCCGGGGGCTGTGGCCCGTGGGGCGGGCATAGCTGGACACCCGTGCGCGCAGGGCACGTGCCTTGCCCACATACAGCACCCGCGCCTGTGTATCGAGCATCCGGTAAACACCGGGAGAGGCATCCAGCGTCCTGAGATAGCCCTGAATGACCGCGTGACCGGTCGGAGTATCTGGCGGGGTCTTGGGGTCTTGTGCGTCAGGTTGGTGGGTCATGACATACCAGATATGATTCTCTGCGACTGTCTGCAATCTTGCAACGTCTGGATCAAGAGAAAACAAATCCACTGATTGTGTGGATAAGTCTGGTGATAACTTTGGGCGAAGGTGGAATTTCCCTTAGATTTTCGGGATTTCACCCATTTGCCTAAAAAATAGGCAGTATTGCAGGCGATTGAAAAGAAACAGAACTTTTATATTCGATGGCCAAGTTAATGAAATTAAAGGCATTTTCTTAACGCTTTGGTAACGGAATCGAGAGCGGTGCAAAACTTGACCCAAGGGCACTTATTTTTCGACCCCCAGCACGTCTGGGGTCTGCCAACCCAGGTGCTGACCACCATCAACACACAGCAGTTGCCCGGTGACGGCAGGGGCATCCAGGAAATAGCCCAGGGCAGCCGTGATATCGCCTGCATTCGCCCCGCGACCTGACACTGTCGCACCCCTTTGGGCGGCAAAGTGTGCCTCGCTCTGGCGTGATCCGCGCAAGGTGGGGCCGGGGCCGATGGCATTGACCCGGATCGCTGGGGCCAGGGCCTGGGCGGTTGTCTGGGTCATTGCCCAAAGGCCCATCTTGGCGATTGTGTAGCTCATGAATTCGGGGGTCAGCTTGCGCACCTTCTGGTCGATCATGTTGACGATCAGGCCCGTGGCAAGCGGTTCGTCTGCGGCATCGGTGGCGGGTTTCAGGCCTTGGGCGGCCATGGCCTGGGTCAGAACAAAGGGCGCGCGCAGGTTGCTGTTCATATGCCGGTCCCAGTTGGTGCGGGTGGCGCTGTCGATGGTGTCGTATTCAAAGATCGAGGCATTGTTGACCAGACAGGTAATTGGCCCGCCAAGGGCGGCAACGGCGGCAGGCAACAGGCCTTGGGTTTCGTTCTCATCCAGCAGATCGGCCCGCAGGGGCTCTGCCCGCTGGCCCATGGCGCGAATATCGTCGGCAACGGCCCCGGCCTGTGTTTTGGAACTGGCGTAATGCACGGCCACGTCGAACCCGCGCCGCGCCAGATAAAGCGCCATCGCCCGGCCCAGTCGCTGGCCGGCCCCGGTAACAAGGGCACGTGGGGCATAGGTCATGAGAATCCCCTTTTCGGCGGTTGGCGATGTTACATCAACACCACAGCAATATAGATCACATACAGGGCCGTCAGGGCAGCCCCCCATGTACGGGTGATGTCACGACCCAGAAACACAAACGGAATCAGCAACAGCGACGCGGCCAGCATCACCCAAAGGTCAAAGGTCAGAAAGGACGGGTCAACCGGGACCGGACCAAACAGGGTGGCAACACCGATAATGGCCAGCAGGTTGAACATGTTCGACCCGATGACATTGCCCAGCGCCACATCCGCCTGCCGGCGCAGGGCCGCCATGACAGTCGTGGACAGTTCCGGCAGCGATGTACCGACCGCCACCAGTGTCAGGCCAATGGCCGTATCGCTGACCCCGTAAGCGTGGGCAATGACGCTCGCATTATCGACCAGAATATTGGCCCCCAGCGGCAGGCCGATCATGCCCAGCAACAGGTAAAGGCCAATCCGCCAATAGGGCAGATCCGGGTCGGCCTCTTCTATATCTTCAAGGTCGTCCGGTTCACCGGCCTGAATATGCGCGCGTGCCTCACGAAAGGCATTGGCCAGGATCAGGCCCAGCACGGTCATCAGGACCAGCCCGTCAATCATGCCAAATTCACCGCTATAGGCCAGCGCGATGAACAGCATCGAGGCAACCAGCATATGCAGATAGGTCTTAGAGCTGTCACATTCCGATGTGTGCAGCACCGCCAGCATCGCCGGGATGCCCAGCACCAGTAGGATATTGGCCGTATTGGACCCAACCACATTGCCCATCGCAATGCCCGGCGTGTCGTTCAGGACTGCCTTGATGGCAATCAGCAATTCCGGGGCCGAGGTGCCAAAGGCGACGATGGTCAGGCTGACAATCAGCGCCGGAACGCCCAGCCGAAGACTAAGGTTGACCGCGCCCCGCACCAGAATATCACCGCCCAGCAACAGGATCAGCAGACCCAACCCCGACAGCAGCCAGGGCATCATGAACGGCCACCATGGCCGCAGTTGCACGGTCCCTTGCCAATCCGAAAACGCCCGCATTTCGGGCATTTGGCTGATGCCAGGCGCTTGGACCCGGGCAGGCGCAACCGCCCGAACATCGCCAGCACCGCCATGCCAACCAGAAACAGGGAAATGATCTTAAAGATCACGTTACAGGCCAAACTGCGCGAAAGCCGCGCGTTCTTCGATTCCGCTCAGTGCATCCTGTGCCATCTGCACCCCGAAACGGGACATAAACGGGCGGCGCGGCCCATAGCGGCGGAATTGCACCTTGTCGCCAAAGCGTTCGATCATCTGGGGTTTCAGGTGGCCAATCCCGTCGATCAGCCCCAGTTCGGTGGCTTGTGCCGCCAGCCATATATCACCCGTGAACAGTGTTGCATTCTTGTCCAGCTTATCACCCCGGCGGGCCTGCACATAGGTAATGAAATTGTCGTGAATCCCCCCGAGCAGCGCCTTAAGTCGCGTAACATCCGCCTTCTTTGCCGGGCTGAACGGGTCGAGCATGGATTTCGATTCCCCGGCTGTGTACACGCGCCGTTCAAACCCCTGACGGGCCAGAAATTCATGCGCGCCAAAGCCTGCGGAAATCACCCCGATCGAACCGATAATCGAATTGTCATCGGCCCAGATTTCATCTGCGGCGGCGGCCAGCCAATAGCCACCCGATGCCGCGACGTCCTCGACAAAGGCATAGACCGGGATGTTCAGTTCTTCTGACAGGGTTCGGATACGTGTGCCGATCAGCGCCGATTGCACGGGCGATCCACCGGGTGAGTTCAGTTCCAGCGCCACCGCATCAGGTTTGCCCCGGCGGAATGCTTTTTCCAGAACCGGCGCAATTGTCTGGTCGCTAAGCGACCCGCGCCCGGACATGCCAATGGCACCTGACAGGCGCACAACCGACACAAGCGGCGGGTTCTTGAGGAAAGGAAGCCGAAGTTTCATTACAGCCGATGTAGAATGCCGTATGCCGCTTCACAAGGTGCCGGTGGAAACTGATCTGTCATAGCGATCAAATTCATGCGACCGCCGGCAAAAATGCAACGCAAGAGAAAGGATGGCAGATCAGGTCAGTTACGGATGCGCCAGCCGGTTTTGAATATCCACCAGATCACCGCAAGGCACGCCACAGTAAAGCCACCCGTGGCCATCAGGCTAAGGCCAATGGGCACGTCGGCCGTATCAAAGAACGCCCAGCGGAACCCCGATATCAGGTAAACCACCGGGTTGAACATGGCGATGTTTTGCCAGACCGGGGGCAGCATCGAGATGGAATAGAACGACCCGCCCAGAAATACCAAAGGTGTGACGATCAGCAGTGGCACCAGTTGCAGTTTCTCGAAATTGTCGGCCCAGATGCCGATGATGAACCCCAACAGTGCAAAGCTGAGGCAGGTCAGCACCAGAAATGCCACCATGGCCAGCGGGTGGGCAATCTGGACATCGACGAACAAGGTGGCGGTAATCAGGATCACCACGCCGATGAACAGCGCCTTGGTGGCTGCCGCCCCGACATAGCCCAGCACGATTTCCAGGAAACTGACCGGGGCCGACAAAAGTTCATAGATCGTGCCGATGAATTTCGGGAAATAGATGCCGAATGCGGCGTTTGATATCGACTGGGTGATGACCGCCAGCATGATCAGGCCCGGCACGATAAACGCCCCGTAGCTGACGCCTTCGACCTCTTGAATGCGGCTGCCGATGGCCGTGCCGAACACCACAAAGTAAAGCGAGGTGGACAGCACCGGAGACAGGAAGCTTTGCATCAGCGTGCGAAAGAACCGCGCCATTTCAAACCGATAGATAGATGCGACCGCGATCCAGTTCATGTCGTATCCCCGCTGACCAATCCGACGAATATCTCTTCCAGGCTGCTTTGGTGGGTCTGCACATCCGACAGAACCAGCCCGGCGGCGGCAACATCATTCAGCAGCCCCGTTATCCCGGTGCGTTCGGCATTGGTGTCATAGGTATAGGTCAGCGCCATGCCATCCGTCGACAGGGCCAGATTATGCCGGGCAAGCGACGCGGGAATGGCGGTTATGGGATCGCCAAGCTGTACCTCCAGCCGTTTCTTTCCCATGCGGGCCATCAGGGTGGCCTTGTCCTCGACCAACAGCAATTCGCCGTGATTGATGATGCCGATGCGGTCGGCGATGGCCTCGGCCTCTTCTATGTAATGGGTGGTCAGGATGATGCTGACGCCGTCTGCCTTAAGGTCGGCCACGATGTTCCACATGTCCTTGCGCAGTTCCACATCAACCCCGGCGGTGGGTTCGTCCAGAAACAGCACACGCGGTTCGTGCGCCAGGGCCTTGGCAATCAGCACCCGGCGTTTCATGCCGCCTGACAGTTGCATCATGCGGCTGTCTTTTTTGTCCCAAAGCGACAGCTTGCGCAGGATATCCTCGATCAGCGCATCATTACGGGGTCTGCCGAATATGCCACGGGAAAAGCGTACCGTATTGGTGACGGTTTCGAACGGTTCAAGGCTGATTTCCTGCGGGACAAGGCCGATCATCGCCCGTGCCGCGCGAAATTCGGTTGCGATGTCATGGCCGCCAACCGTGACGTGGCCTGACGTGGGGGTGATGATGCCGCATATGGCCGAGATCAGCGTCGTCTTGCCGGCCCCGTTGGGGCCAAGCAGCGCAAGGATTTCACCCTTTTGCACATCAAGCGTGACGCTTTTAAGCGCGTTGAACCCACCGGCATAGGATTTGCCAAGGTCACGGATGGACAGGATTGTTGTCATTCAGGCATCAATCGCGCCCGGTGATCTTTTTCAACCACCCTTTTTTGGCGGGCGCTTCGTCTGGCCCGTCTGGCTCTTGCGGGTCGCCCCCGGCGGGTGGGCCTTCGATTGCCGCTTGCAGGTTGATAAAGAACTGATCAGCCATCTTTTTGGCAAAGCCGTCGATCAGGCGGCTGCCAAGCTGGGCGATCTTGCCGCCGACTTTTGCCTCAACCTCATAGGCCAGAAGGGTGCCCGCCTCACTTGGCGTCAGCGTGACCACGGCCCCGCCCCTGGCAAAACCGGCCGCGCCGCCCTTGCCTTGGCCAGCGATGGTAAGGGACTGGTTTTCAACCATATCCGACATGGTGACCGTACCCTTGAACGTTGCCTTAACCGGGCCGACCTTTTGCGTCACAGAGGCGGTATAACCATCCTGGGGGTTGCCGGTCACCTCGGTCGCGCCGGGCACACAAGTACGCAGCACATCCGGGTCCAGAAGGGCGCCATAGACGGTTGCGGGGTCGGCCATGATTTCGCGCTGGTCGCTCATCTGCATGGGGAGGCTCCGGGGTTGGGAAGGGTTCTGTGTGGTCAAGGATATATAAAGGCAAGGGGCGCACAAGGCCAATTGCAAATGTCGGAAACAGACATGGACAGATTTTTTATCCGTGATAGCCATGCCTTATGCGGCACGAATATTCGACCTGCCGCCAAGGAGACCCACATGCCCTTTGTCGCCACCCCCCGGCCCACCGCCGGGGTCATCTTTGTTTTGTTCGGAATGCTTGCCATTTCGGTCAATGACATGCTGGTCAAGCAAATGTCGGGTGGCTATCCGCTGCATCAGATCGTCTTTATCCGTTCGGGTATTGGCATCGTGTTCACGCTGATGCTGGTCCAGATAGAGGGGGGCTTGCAAATTCTGCGAACCCGCCAGCCGGGGCTGCACCTGATGCGCGGGCTGTTGGTTGTGGTGTCCAACATGTGCTTTTTCGTCGGCTTTGCCGTGCTGCCGCTGGCTGATGTCACGGCGCTGTTTTTTGTGGCCCCCCTGTTCATCACGCTTTTGTCGATCCCGATCTTGGGCGAAAAGGTCGGGCCGATGCGGATCGGGGCGGTGGTGTTCGGGTTCATCGGTGTGATCGTCATGCAGCGCCCGTGGCAAAGCAGTGAGGCGTTGCAGGTTGGCCGGATCGTGCTGTTGCTGCCGGTTTTGTCGGCGCTGACCTATGCGGGGATGCAACTGATGACCCGCAAGCTGGGCCCGACCAGCAAGGCCTCGGCGATGGCGGTCTATATACAGGTGACGTTCATCGGGGTCTCGGGGTTGTTCTGGCTGGTGGCCGGGGACGGGCGATTTGCGGGCACCGGAAACCCCAGCGTTGAATTTCTGTTGCGCGCCTGGGTCTGGCCCGCGCCGGGCGACTGGAAGTTCCTGATCGGGCTGGGCTTCAACTCGGCGATCATTGGCTATTGCCTAAGCCAGGCCTATCGGCTGTCAGATGCCGCCACGGTCGCGCCGTTCGAATATGTCGGCCTGCCGCTGGCGGTGTTCTGGGGCTGGCTGATCTGGGCCGAACTGCCCGGCTGGGAGGTCTGGACCGGCATGGTGATGATCGTGGGGTCGGGGTTGTTCGTGTTTCTGAGGGAACGCCAAAAGTCACGCAAGGTGGCACGGGGCAGGATCAGGGTGCAACATTGATATAAGTCCAGATTGCGCAGGATTTATATCCAGCCTATTCTGCCCGTATGGCGATATCTGTTGAAACCTTCTTTCTGAACCCCGATGCGCAAGGCACGCTGCAGGCAAAGATTCAGCAGATGATTGCCGAAGGCATCCTGTCAGGGCGGTTCCATATCCGTGAAAAGATGCCGTCGTCACGCAAATTGGCCGCGCATCTGGGGGTCAGTCGGATCACCGTGACGCTGGCCTATACGGAACTGGTGGCCAATGATTATCTGACATCGCGCGGGCGATCGGGGTATTTTGTATCCGTGAACGCACCGGTGCCGCCGGTCTATTCCCCGCCCGCCAAAAGGCTGGACAAGGTCGACTGGGGCCGCGCCATTGGCCACAGCTATGTTGGTGGGGACACGCCAAACAAGCCGATGAACTGGCGCGAAATGCCCTATCCGTTCATCTATGGTCAGGCCGACCCGACGTTGTTTGACCACGCCAACTGGCGGCTATGTGCGCTGCGGGCGCTGGGCCAAAAGGATTTCGCCGCGCTGACCGGGGATTACTTTGATCAGGACGACCCGTTGCTGGTTGAATACATTGCCCGTCACACCCTGCCCCGACGCGGGATCACCGCCCGACCCGAGGAAATCCTGATCACCATGGGGGCGCAGAACGCCCTGTGGCTGACCGCGCAAATCCTGTTGACCCGGCGGCGCAAGGCGGTGATCGAAGACCCCTGTTATTATTCGCAACGCGATTTGCTGACCCATATACGGTGTCAGGTGCAGCCGGTTCAGGTGGATGGCGATGGATTGCCCCCCGACGCGATTCCATCCGATACCGATGTGATTTTCACCACCCCCAGCCATCAAAGCCCGACCACGGCCACCATGCCACTGGCCCGCCGCCACAAGCTGTTGGCGCGGGCACAGGAACTGGATGCGCTGATCGTCGAGGATGATTACGAATTTGAACTGTCCTTTCTTTCCGCCCCGTCCCCGGCGCTGAAATCACTGGATCGGGACGGGCGGGTGATTTATGTCGGCAGCTTTTCCAAATCGCTGTTTCCGGGGCTAAGGCTGGGTTATCTGGTTGGCTCTGAGCCGTTTATCCGCGAGGCCCGCGCGCTGAGGGCCAGCATATTGCGCCACCCTCCGGGGCATATTCAGCGCACCGCCGCCTATTTCCTGTCGCTGGGCCATTATGACGCCCAGATCAGGCGCATGGGGGTTGCGCTGCATGAACGGCGCGCAACGATTGAGGCGGCGGTTGCCGAACAGGGGCTGCGCATTGCCGGGCGTGGGGTATACGGCGGGTCATCAATGTGGATGCGCGCGCGCCGGGGCACGGACACCTTTCAGGTGGCCGAGGACCTGAAGGCCAGCGGTGTGTTGATCGAACCGGGTGCGGCGTTCTTTGCCGGGCCGGACAGGCCGGGGCATTTCTATCGTCTGGGTTATTCTTCGATTGCGGCGGCACGGATTGCACCGGGGATTGCGCGGATTGCGCAGGCGCTTGGGGCATAGGGGCGGTTTCCCCCGCCCGCACGTGGCCGCATTTCTGGACTTATCCGGCTTGGCGTACTGGCCCTAACCGCCCCTTGACCAAGCGCCTAAACCCAAGGCCAGATCCATCCGGAAAACAGCCCGGATCAACCGCATCGAACAGGAGCGCGCGCTATGAAAATGACAACCGAAGAGGCCT
>DAOUPC010000268.1 GCA_030626365.1 Paracoccaceae bacterium | reverse complement strand
GCGGTATGCGCCTGATGGATGTGCCCCTGGACATGAGCTTTGCCGAGGCGCTGGGACCGGACGGGGAAACCCCGCCGGATGCCTATGAACGTCTGATCATGGATGTGATCAGGGGCAACCAGACGCTGTTCATGCGCGGGGACGAGGTTGAGGCGGCCTGGGCCTGGACCGACCCGGTGATCGCCGGGTGGCAGGCACGCGGTGATGTGCCCAAACCCTATGACAGCGGCAGCGTCGGTCCCGGCGACGCAGATCAGTTGATGGCACGGGACAAACGCGAATGGCGGGGGATAAAACCATGAAATTTATTGACTATGCAGACCGCGAAATGCTGGCGCTGGATGTGGCCACTGTTTTGGCGGACGATTTGAAAACCCATCTTTTGCACCATGATTTTGCGTCATTTGCCGTGCCTGGCGGGACATCTCCGGGGCCAATATTCGATGTGCTGTGCGCCGCCGATCTGGACTGGGGCAGGGTGCGGGTCTTTCCCACCGACGAACGCTGGGTGCCCCAGGAACACGAACGCTCAAACGGGCGGCTGATTTGTGACCGATTGTTGCACGCGCGGGCTGTTGCGGCCACTTTCCTGCCGATTTACGCCCCGGTGGACCAACCCGAGGACGTGCTGGCGGATATCGAGGCGATGTTGCTGCCGGAACTGCCGATTTCGGTGCTGATGCTGGGGATGGGGGTGGATATGCACACCGCATCCCTGTTTCCGGGGGCCGAGGGGCTGGCGGCGGCGCTGGACCCGAATGCCCCGGTTCTGACCGCCCTGCGCCCGGACGACATGCCGGAACGCCGGGTCAGCCTGACCGCAAGGGTTCTGGACGGGGCCTTGTGCAAGCATCTGCTGATCTATGGGGCCGACAAGCGCGCGGCACTTGAGCGCGCCATGTCGCTGCCACCCGAAGAGGCCCCGATCAACGCGGTGCTTAGCGAAACCACTGTGCATTGGGCGGAATAGGGGACAAGCGACATGTTTGAAACGCTTACGCAGCACGCGGGCAGGGTTGCGGCCCGCCGGATCACCAGCTTGTTTGACGCTGATCCGGGCCGCGCCGAAGGGTTCAGTGCCCAAAGTGGTGATCTGCGGCTGGATTATTCCAAAACCAATATTGATGACCCGATCCGTGCGGCCCTGACCGGGTTGTGTACCGGTGTTGCGGACCGGCGCGAGGCAATGTTCAGCGGTGCGCCGATAAACCAGACCGAAGGGCGTGCGGTGCTGCATACCGCCCTGCGCAATCTTGATGGCGGGCCGGTTTCGGTAGATGGCAAGGATGTCATGCCCGGTGTGCTGGACACGCTGGCGCAGATGCGCACCTTTGCACAAGAGGTACGCGGCGGCGGGCTAAGCGGCCCCGGCGGCGGGATTATCACGGATGTGGTCAATATCGGCATTGGCGGGTCTGACCTTGGCCCGGCGATGGCCGTTCAGGCGCTTGCGCCCTATCATGATGGGCCGCGCTGTCATTTCGTGTCAAACGTGGATGGGGCGGATATTGCCGATTGCCTAAGCGGACTGAACGCGCAAAGCACATTGGTGATCGTTGCCTCAAAGACCTTTAGCACCATTGAAACCATGACCAACGCGCGCACGGCCCGTGCCTGGCTGACGAACGGTGGCGGTGATGCCACGCGCCAGTTTGTCGCCCTGTCTACGGCGTTGGGCAAGACGGCCGATTTCGGTATTCCCCCGGCGCAGGTGTTCGGGTTCGGGGACTGGGTTGGCGGGCGGTATTCGGTCTGGGGGCCGATTGGCCTGTCGTTGATGATCGCCATCGGGCCACAGGCGTTTGATGCGTTTTTGCGTGGCGGGCAGGCGATGGATGTGCATTTCCGCACCACCCCGTGGGACGATAACCTGCCAGTGCTGCTGGCGCTGACCGGCATCTGGCACCGTCAGGTCTGTGGCTATGGCACACGCGCGGTGCTGCCTTATGACCAACGGTTGGGAAAACTGCCCAGCTATCTGCAACAGCTTGAGATGGAATCAAACGGGAAATCCGTGGCCATGGATGGCACGGCGCTAACGGTGCCGTCCGGGGCGGTGATCTGGGGCGCGCCGGGCACCAATGGACAACATGCGTTTTATCAGCTGATCCATCAGGGCACCGATGTGATCCCGTGCGAATTCATGATTGCGGCGCAGGGTCACGAACCTGATCTGGCGCATCATCACCGGTTGCTGGTGGCCAATTGTCTGGCCCAGTCCGAGGCCCTGATGCGGGGCCGGTCACTGGACGAGGCCCGCGCAGGGATGGTGGCGCAGGGGGCAACAGAGGCAATGGGGGATGATCTGGACCGGCAGGCCCGCCACCGGGTGTTTGCGGGCAACCGCCCGTCGGTGACGCTGATCTATCCGAAACTGACGCCGTTTGTTCTGGGGCAGATCATCGCGCTTTATGAACACCGGGTGTTTGTCGAGGGGGTGATCCTGGGGATCAATTCGTTCGATCAGTGGGGGGTTGAACTGGGCAAGGAACTGGCGACCTCTCTGGGTCCGGTGGTGGATGGGGCTGAACCAACCGGGGGGCACGACGGATCAACGGCGGCGCTGGTGGCGTTCGTGCATCGCCATTCCGGCACCTAAATTGCCATTCCGGCACCTAAAGGGGGCACCGGGTTTACACCGCAGCGGCCCCTTCTTTTTCGACGAAATACCGCCTAAGCGCCTCGGGCAGGGGATAGCCGGCCGATCCGTCGGGGCGGCGCATCACCATCACGCCGTTCATCCGGGCATGCAGTTCACCGTCTGACCAGATCTGCTGCTCGACCGTGTAAGAGGTGTTGCGAAACCCGGAAACCCGCGCCGTGGCGATATAGCTTTGCCCGGCAACCATTTCTTTTATATAATGAATATCCGCATTGCGCAGCACTGTGCGCGGTTCGCCCAGCCCGTCATAGAACGGCGCGCACAGGCGATAATAATGTTCGGTTCTCAGGGTTTCGAACCATTCCATATAGGCCTTGTTATTGACGTGGTTCAGCACGTCCAGTTCCGAATACCGAACCCGGTCCGCCCGTGCCATCGGCTGGGCCATGTCCAGCCCGTGGGCCAGTTGTTCTTTTGCGCTTAGCGGGGTGAGATAGCGTAATTCCATACATAATGGGCTAGCCCGTGGGGGCGCGCGCCGCAAGCCCGACCCTGCGTCTTTCGCCTGACGGGCGGCAATCAAAGCAAGCTTTGAACACCCGGTGTGGGTTGGAAAAATACCCGGACATGGGACGCTTGTGCGCGTCCCATGGTGTGCCCTTGTGAAAAGCTGTGGTGCAAAGTGTCGAATTTGCGCAAACCCCGCTTGACGGGGAAGGGACAGGGACATAGTACGTCCCAACGCCCGGTCTTTCGGGCGGGTAGTGGGCGGTTGTAGCTCAGTTGGTTAGAGTACCGGCCTGTCACGCCGGGGGTCGCGGGTTCGAGTCCCGTCAACCGCGCCATTTTCCCTATTTGATGTAGCCTGTCTCACAGATCCTTTGCAGACGCTTGTGCGGCCCAAGGGCGGGTTTGGCACGGCAGCAGATCAAGGTCTGACTGATCAGACAATTGCG
>DAOUPC010000264.1 GCA_030626365.1 Paracoccaceae bacterium | reverse complement strand
GCGGGATCGAAAAGCCGATCATCGTGATGAACGTTCCGGCCTGATCGAACAGCGAATACTGGCGATAGGCCGAATAGATGCCAATCGGCAGGGCGATCAGGATACCGACGATATAGGCGGTGCCGACAACCCAGATGGTCTGGGGCATGCGCTGAACCACGATGTCCATCACGGGTGAGCGGGTCTGCCAGGAAATGACGCGCTGCTTGCCCTCGGCAAAGGCGGTGTTGAACAGATGATCAAACAGCACCTGCGGTTCGATCCAGAAGAACTGAACCAGCCATTTCACGTATCTGACATGCATTGGCTGACCAAGGCCCAGGGCCTCGCGCATCTTTTCCTTGACCTCGGGGGGGACGGTCAGGGGGACCTGTGCCATCGGGTCGCCGGGGGCCAGTTCCAGCAGCAGAAAAATGGCAAGACTGATGAACAAAAGCGTCGGAACGGCCAGAACAAGTCGTCGAATGGTGAAGGTCAGCATTCAGGGCGCCTTTGCGGATTAGTCTATTTTGTGAGTGTTAGGCTAGCTTTGGTGCGGCAGGTGCCCCGCCCCGGCGCAGATGGCCGGGGCGGGGCAAATCCCATTCGGGATTTACTTGCGATACCAGTCAGCTGCATTCCACAGCTCGGTGTCCCATGTGTTCAGCATGACGCCACCCAGGCTGTTGGAGTGGGCCGAAACCCGACCACGGTAAACCAGCGGAATGATGACATAGTTCTGCATCAGCATGTCATTCATTGCCTTGGCCAGTTCCGCGCGCCGGTCCAGATCACCGGTGATCGCCATTTCGGAAACCAATGCGTCATAGTCCGCATTGATGAACCGGGGCATGTTGGTGCCCTGCCACTGGGTGTCCGGGCTTGGGATCTTTGAGCTGTGCCAGTTTGCCATATAGGCCTCTGGGTCCGAACCCGAGAAGTTGTTGGCATACATCTCTACGTCGGTGAACAGCTTTTGGTAGGTGTCCGGCGAACCGGGGTCGCTGCCAAAGAAGACAGACGCGTTGATGTTGCGCAGTTCGGTTTCAACACCGATTTCGCCCCACCACTGTTTGATCAGCGCCTGAAAGTCCTGGCGCACGGCGTTGGTCGAGGTTTGGTAGATGATCGAAATCTCGACGCCGTCCTTGTCGCGGATGCCGTTGCCATTGCTGTCAACCCAACCGGCTTCGTCCAGCAAGGCGTTTGCGCCGGCAATGTCCTGCACCATGCAGGCATCGTTGGCTGTTGATGCATAGACTGCCGGGGCGGGCAGCACGTTACAGGTGACTTTACCTGCGACGCCGTAACCGATTTCCACCAGCAATGCGCGGTCAACCGCCATCGAAAGCGCCTTGCGCACGGCAATGTCGCTTAGGAACGGATGGGGATGCGCGATTGTGGCGCGCTCGTCGCCCAGGGCCGGGCTGGGGTCGGTCAGGTTGACCATGATCCGCTCAACCAGGGTGCCAAAGCCGGAAACCACGGTGCCTTTGCCGGCCTCGGACATCTTGTTCAGAACATCGGGGGCAAGTTGCAGGTTCCAAGCATAGTCAAACTCGGACGTTTCAAGAACCGCGCGTCCGGCTGCTGTTGCGTCGCCGCCACCTTTGAAGGTCACGGATGCAAAGGCCGGTTTGTTGGGGTCACGATAGTTCTGGTTGGCTTCCAGCTGAATTACGTCATTGGGACGGAAATCTGTCACAACGAACGGGCCGGTGCCGATCGGGCCAAAGTTCTCGGCGGTGCATTCGGGGGCTTTCGCGCCCATGCAGTCGGCGAACTGTGCGGCCTGAATGATTGGGCTTTCGCCACCAACGAATGCCGAATACGGGAACGGCTTGGCAACGGAAAAGTGGACGACCACGGTGCGGTCGTCGACAACCTCGACATCTTTTATGTCGTCATAATGTTCGGCCTGGGCGCAACCGCCACCTTCTGCGGTACAGTACTGCCAGGTGAAACGAACGTCATTCGCCGTCAGGGCCGATCCGTCGGACCACTTGATGCCCTCGGTCAGCTTCCAGGTGATCGAGGTAAGGTCCTCGGCCACGCCGCCATTGGCAACGGTGGGGATTTCGTCAACCAGCCAGGGCACCATCGCGCCGTCCTGATTATAGCGCGCAAGCGGTTCGATCACCAGGCTTGCGGCCTCCAGATCCTTGGTTCCGCCCGACAGGTACGGGTTCATGATTGATGGAGCCTGCCAATAGATCAGCTTGACGTTTCCGTCTGATCCGCGTTCAGCCGTGGCCACGGATGCCGTCAGTGGCATCAGTGCTGTGCTTGCAATCGCACCAAGTAAAAGGGCCTTTAGTTTCATGATACACTCCTTGTTTGGCACGGTGTGTGCCTTATTGTTACCGCTAACTAGCGGGGATGGTTCAGGTCATTCAAGGGGCGGAGTGCCAAATAATGACACCGAATATGGACCGGCAGACCGGTTCATAAATTCCCCCCCCCGGATTTCCCCGGAATAATAGTGCCACTATCGAAGCAGAGTTTGAGAAAAATGCAAGCCTTGGCATCCGGAAAACACATCAGAGTGTTTGACACTGCCTGTGGCCTCGCCGTAGCGTTTGCAACGTAATTAAAGGGGCGCGCCGTGCTGGACCAACAACCGATTGCTCAGGTCAGGGGGCTAAGGGTCGAATTTCAGACCAAGGACGGCCCCGTGGTCGGGGTCGAGGATGTCTCGTTTGAGATAAGCCCCGGCGAAACCGTCTGTATCGTGGGCGAATCGGGGTCGGGTAAATCGGTGTCGTCGCTGTCGCTGATGCGGCTGGTGGAATTCGGTGGCGGAGAGATCACCAAAGGACAGCTTTTGTTTGAGCGCCAGGAGGGCGGGAAAATCGACCTGGCATCGGCCGATCAGGCCCTGATGCGCCACATTCGCGGCAATGAAATCGGCATGATCTTTCAGGAACCGATGACCGCGCTGAACCCGGTGTTCACCGTTGGCCGCCAGTTGACCGAAGGGCTGAGGGTTCACAAGAAACTGTCCAGATCCCAGGCCGAGGCGCGGGCAATCGAATTGCTGCGCGAGGTGCGCATCCCGGAACCTGAACAGCGGCTGAAACAGTTCCCCCATGAATTGTCGGGCGGTATGCGCCAGCGGGTGGTGATTGCCATGGCCATGGCCTGCGAGCCACGCCTGCTGATTGCTGATGAACCGACCACGGCGCTGGATGTGACCATTCAGGCCGAAATTCTGGCGCTGATGGACCGCCTTAAACGAGAGTCCGGCACAGCGGTGATGTTCATCACCCACGACATGGCCGTGGTGGCGCAGATGGCCGACCGGGTGGTGGTGATGTATCGCGGCAACAAGGTCGAAGAGGGCACAGTCGAAGAGATATTCGAGAATCCCCAGCACGAATACACCAAGGCCTTGCTGGCCGCCGTGCCCAAACTGGGCGAGATGCGCGGCAAGGCGGTGCCTGAGCCGATGAAGCTGATGGGCGTGGAAAATCAGAAGATCGAGCCGATTGTTGGCACCAATGACGTTCTGCTTGAGGTCATAGGGCTGACCACGCGTTTCCCGGTCAAGGGTGGGTTTTTCCGCCGCACGGTGGCCAATGTACATGCGGTCGAAGACGTGTCCTTAAACGTTAACACGGGCCAGACCCTTAGCCTTGTGGGCGAATCGGGCTGTGGC
>DAOUPC010000168.1 GCA_030626365.1 Paracoccaceae bacterium | reverse complement strand
CATTTCGGAATAAAGCGATACGACCTTGCCGATGATGAACAGAACCGGGGCCTGCATGTCGGCATCGCGGATATCATGCGCGATTTTGCCCAACTGCGAAACAAGACGCTTTTCGTTGCGGGTGGTGACCTGCGCCACGGCCATGACCGGGGTCTGATCGGACAGGCCTTCGGTCATCAGACCCATGGCGATCTGGCCAATGTTGGCCACGCCCATATAGACCACCAGCGTGGTATCGGGGTCGGCCAGACGTTTCCAGTCAAGGTCAAGCACCGTGCCCGCCTGTCGGTGGCCGGTAACATATTGCACGCCCGTGGCCAGTCCGCGGTGGGTCAGCGGCACGCCGGTCATGCACGAGGCCCCCTGGGCGGCGGTAATGCCGGGGGCGTATTCGCTGGTGATGCCATGCGCCGCCAGATACGCGGCCTCTTCCGAGCCACGCCCGAAGATAAGCGGATCACCCCCCTTTAGGCGGGCCACGATATGGCCGGCGCGGGCCTCGGTCAGAAGAATGTCGTTGATCCCGTCCTGAGGTACGGAATGGTGTTTGGGGGCCTTGCCCACGGGGATCATACGCGCCCCTTTGGGGGACAGGGCCAGAATGTCGTCAGATACCAGGCGGTCATAAACAACCACATCGGCCTCGCTCAGCATACGCACGGCGCGCAGGGTCATCAGTTCCGGATCTCCGGGACCGGCGCCGATCAGAAAAACTTTACCCGGCTGTATCATGGCTGGCTCCATTGGATTGGTCGTCGTTATTGGCAGGAATGAAATGGGATGAAATGCAAGAAAGGAAAGGGGGGCGGGCCGGAATATTGCGTCCGGCCCGCCCGATGTTGGTTTAGTAAACGTCAGCACGTGTGTTGAAGACGTTGAACTTGCCCGTTGGGGTGATCAGGCGCGGGTCCTTGATCACGGCCTTGAGGGTAAGCGTGCGGTCATCAACCACCACGATGGCGCTTTCCAGATCCTTGCCGTTCCAGACAGAGAACCAGATTTCGTCACCGGCCACGTTGAATTCACCCTGCACGACGCGGGGCTGACCTTCGGCGATACCGGCCCATTCCACGATTGGCAGAACGGTGTACTCTGGCTCTTCCTGGGTCATCTCGGCAATCTTGAACACCGCGATCGATCCCGAAGTTTCGGCATCCGGGTTCAATGTTGCATCGACATACAAGTTCGTGGATGTCGGGTGCGATTTCACGAACAGCGAACCACCGCCAAGACCGTAAAGCGTCTGCACGACTTTCCAGGCGCTGTCCGGGTGACCCTCGGGGTCGGTACCGATCAGTGCGATGGTGTCATCGCCCAGGTGCGAGGTTGCCCAAACCGGCCCGTATGTCGGGTGGACCAGGTTGGCCCCACGGCCCGGATGCGGCGTTTGACCGCCGGTCTCAAGGATAGACACAAGCGCGCTTGTCTTGGTGTCGATGACCGCAACCTTGCCACGGGCGTTGGCCGCCGTCAGGAAGTAGCGTTTGGAGGCGTCAAAGCCGCCATCATGCAAGAAGCGTTCTGCTTCGATCTCGGTTACCTTCAGGTTCTTGATGTCGGAATAGTCGACCATCAGGATCTTGCCGGTTTCCTTGACGTTAACGATGAACTCGGGCTTGTAGTGCGACGCCACGATGGCTGCGACACGGGGTTCAGGGTGGTATTCCTGTGTGTCGTAGATCATGCCACGGGTCGATTTGATCTTGAGCGGCTCAAGCGTGTCGCCGTCCATGATCACGTATTGTGGCGGCCAATAGGCCCCGGCGATGGCATACTTGTCCTCGTAACCCTTGAACTTGGAGGTCTCGATCGAGCGCGCTTCGGCACCGATTTTGACCTGGGCCACAGTGGCAGGGGTTTCCATCCACAAGTCGATCATGTTGATCAGCGCGTCACGGCCAATCACGAACAGATAACGACCCGAGGCGGAAATCCGGCTGATATGCACCGCATAGCCTGTGTTGATGATCGTGTGGATTTCATAGGTTGCCCCATCGATCAGCGCGACCTGGCCAGAGTCACGCAAAGTGACCGAGAACAGGTTGTCGATGTCGATGTCGTTCATCTTCTTGGTGGGGCGATCCGCAGGTGCGACGATCAGCTTCCAGCTTTCGAGCATTTCGGCCATGCCAAACTCTGGCGGTGCGGCCGGGTCAAGCAGCAGATAGCGGGCCATCATGTCGACCTGTTCATCCGACAGGTCCCCGGAGGTGCCCCAGTTGGGCATACCGGCAGGAGAGCCGTAGTTGATAAAGTCGCGCAGGTACTCGAACCCGTTTTCACGCGTCAGATCAACGGTCAGCGGCTTGCCTGTGGCACCTTTGCGCAGCACGCCGTGGCACCCTGCACAACGCTGAAAGTACATCTTGTTGGCAGCGTTATACTCTTCCTGGGTCATCACCGGGTCGCCTTCGCGGCGGCCGGGGATTTCCACGTTCAGTTCACCCAGTGTGGTCATGCTGGGCTGGTAAGCCGCAGCGGGGCCACTGGTGTGGTCTTTGGGCTTGTCCTTGGCCGCGGCAAAGCTCGCGGCCAGCCCCAGCACCAGGGCGGTGCTGGTCAGAAGCAATGTTCTGCGTAGGGCTGTGGTAGGTCTCATCTTGAAAACTCCATTGGCTGGTGAGGCATGACTGATTGTTCCACGTGAGAGGGGGTGATTCCTTGACTTTCGTTAAGGCAGGGTCGTCTATACGGGCCTAGGTTTGGATACATGTTTAATTACCTGTGCTGTATATATCGTTCTATCCTGAGTGCCGGGGCACGTGTTCTTGCCCTGATTCCGGTTCTTGTCCTGATATTGGCCGCCCCCCTGCCTGCCGTAGCCCAGTTGCGCCAGGAATTTGAGGATTCGATTGACCCCATAGCCCCTGATGCTGCGCTTGCGGCATTGATGTTCGGGGCCGATCCCGTCCCAACCGTGACCCGCCAGCAGGCGGATGTGCCGGGCTGGGTGGTAAGGGGGCCGGATGGGGCTGTTCTGGGCTATATCGGGTCAAGTTGGGAAATTACCCGTTCGGTCGGCTATTCCGGGCGCCCGATCGAGGTTCTGATTGCCATCAGCCCTTCGGCGCGAATTGTCGCATCCCGCCTGATGCGCCACGCCGAACCGATTCTGACGCTGGGCCTGTCGGATGCCGATATTGAACGCTTTGTCGACGGATTCGGCGGTGTTGACCTGACACAGCCGATGATCTCGGCGGCCAAGGTCGAAGGCGGGTTTCCCGACATCATATCACGGGCCACCGTTTCAACCGGGGTGATCCGGGATTCGATCCTGCGCTCGGCCCGTACACTGGCCCTGTCGCGCGGCATTCTTAGTGGCGGGCGTATCGACCGGCTGGGTTTTGCCCCGCACGGCTGGGACGATCTGGTTGAAATGGGGGCGATAACCACCACCCGCGTCAGCATGGCACAGGCGGCCCGCGCGCTGGCCGGGGCCGCCACCCCGCCAGAGCCGGGCGAGGGCACCTTTCTGGGGCTTTATGCCGCCATTCTGGACCCGCCTGAAATTGGCGCGAACATCCTTGGGCAACAGGCCTTTAGCCGGGCCGTGGGGGCCTTGCCGCAGGGTAAGGTGGCGCTGTTTGTCGGATCGCTCGGATTGCAGTCGCATCGCGGTCTTACCTGGCGGCGTTCGGGGGTGTTTGACCGGATCGTCGTGGTGCAGGACGACCGGCGCTTTATCCTGGAAAAAGAAGGCTATACGCGGATTGACGACCTTGAGCCACAGGATGCGCCGACCCTCAAGGAACGCTCGGTGTTTCAACTGGGGGGGGAAGGGTTTGACCCTGCCGCGCCATTCCTGATTGAAGTGACGGCAACCCGCCCCGGTGCCCTGGGGCCGGTATCGTTCGTGATCCCGCTTGAGTATCAGCTGCCGGCGCGGTTTTTGCGTCCCTTACCGCCCGAACCCGAACCGCTGTGGCAGGAAACATGGCAACGCAAACGGTTTTCGGCGGTCGGGGTGATCGTCATGCTGGGGGTGCTGACAATGATTCTGTTCGCACAGGAAAGCCTGGTGCGGCGCAAGGGCTTGTATCTGCGGGTGCGACTGGGGTTCCTGACTGTCACGTTGGTGTGGCTGGGCTGGGTGGCCAATGGACAATTGTCGGTGGTTCAGGTGGTAGCCTTTCTGCAATCACTGCTGAATGGGTTTCACTGGGAAACCTTCCTGATCGAACCGGTTATTTTCGTGCTGTGGGGCTTTGTCGCACTTGGCATGTTGTTCGGGGGGCGGGGGGTCTATTGTGGCTGGCTGTGCCCGTTTGGCGCATTGCAGGAATTGCTGAACGTCGCCGCCCGCAAGCTGGGCGTGGTGCAGATTGCGGTGCCCCATGCGCTGCATGAACGGCTGTGGGCGTTCAAATACACGTTGTTCATCGTCATCCTGGCGCTGTCATTTTATTCCATGAAAGATGCGCTGCTGGTGGCCGAGGCCGAGCCGTTCAAGACGGTTATTTCGCTGCGGATGATTCGTGCCTGGCCGTTTGTGGTTTTTGCACTGGCGCTGCTGGCGGCGGGGCTGTTCATTGAGCGGTTTTATTGCCGGTACCTGTGCCCGCTTGGCGCGGCGCTGGCAATTCCCGCCAAGCTCAAGATCTTTGACTGGCTGCGCCGGCGCCCACAATGTGGCCGTGAATGTCGGTTGTGCGAACCAAATTGCACGGTTGGGGCGATTGACCCCCTGGGCCGGATCAACCCCAATGAATGCGTGCTGTGCCTGCGCTGTCAGGTGATTTTTCATGATTCCGACACCTGTCCGACCCTGAAACGCCGGGCGCGCGCGGCCAAGTGAACCGGCGCCCTTTCGCAACCATAACCACAACCGCAACAGCCGCCGCACCCGGGAAACGTTTAATTTTCTTGGGCGGGCTGTGAACGAACTGTGGGCGGCGTCATGCCCGGCCTTTTCTGATCTGAACCTGCGACCAATCACGCGTTCTTGACTTTGGTTAAGGCGCGGCACAGAAGCCCCCCTATCTATGGCCGTACCCGAAACGCGGCGCAAAAGGAGAGCGCGATGCGCGAAGTCATGACCAAATCTATGGCCCGAAATATTTTTTATGGTGGGTCCCTATTCTTTATCATTATCTTTGTAGGTCTTTCGATCCACTCACATAAGTATATCGTCACCACATCGACCAACGCGGAAACGCTGACGGAAAGTGTGGCTGCCGGTAAACGTGTGTGGGAAGACAAGGTATGCATCAACTGTCACACAATTCTGGGCGAAGGGGCTTACTTTGCCCCCGAGTTGGGCAATGTGATGACCCGTTGGGGTGTTATGGACGACCCGGATGATGCGTTTGAAACCCTCAAAGCCTGGATGGAAAGCCAGCCCAGCGGCATTGAAGGCCGCCGCCAGATGCCTCAGTTCAACCTGAGCGATGAAGAAATCCGCAACCTGTCGGATTTCCTGATCTGGACCGATACTATCGACACGCAAAGCTGGCCGCCGAACGACGCCGGCTGAGGAGTTAAAGACAATGAAATACCAATCACAAAAAATAGCACTGTACTACATGGGGGCAGCCATGGGGTTGTTCGCCATTCAGGTGCTGGGCGGGCTTTTGGCCGGCTGGATCTACGTGATGCCGAACACGTTATCGGAATTGATTCCGTTTAACATCGTGCGGATGTTGCACACCAACTCGTTGATCGTCTGGCTGCTGCTGGGCTTTTTCGGGGCGGCCTATTACCTGATCCCCGAAGAATCAGAGCGTGAAATCCACTCGCCGATGATTGCCTATCTGCAACTGGCCATTCTGGTGGTCGGTACGTTGGGCGTTGTCGTCACCTATACGTTCAATCTGTTCGAGGGGAACTTTTTCCTTGGCACAGAGGGACGCGAGTTCCTTGAACAACCCAAGTGGGTCAAGGCGGGTATCGTCGTGGCCGCGCTGATGTTCTTGTATAACGTGTCGATGACCGTTCTTAAGGGTAAGAAGACCGCGATCACTAACATCCTGCTTTTGGGCCTTTGGGGTCTGGCGCTGTTGTTCTTGTTCGCATTCTACAACCCCGAGAACCTGGCACTGGACAAGATGTACTGGTGGTTTGTCATTCACCTGTGGGTCGAAGGCGTGTGGGAACTGATCATGGCGTCGATCCTGGCGTACCTGATGCTGAAACTGACCGGTGTTGACCGCGAAGTGGTGGAAAAGTGGCTGTATGTCATTGTTGCCGCTGCGTTGTTCTCGGGCATTCTGGGCACTGGGCACCACTTTTTCTGGATCGGCACACCGGGCTACTGGCAGTGGATCGGCACGATCTTTAGTGCAATGGAAGTGGTTCCGTTCTTTGCGATGATGTCTTTCGCCTTTGTCATGGTCTGGAAGGGCCGTCGCGATCATCCCAACAAGGCCGCGTTGCTGTGGTCGCTGGGTTGTGCTGTGCTGGCGTTCTTTGGCGCAGGCGTGTGGGGCTTTATGCACACGCTGCATCCGGTGAACTTCTATACCCACGGCACGCAGATCACCGCGGCACACGGACACCTGGCATTCTATGGTGCTTAT
>DAOUPC010000138.1 GCA_030626365.1 Paracoccaceae bacterium | reverse complement strand
TTGCATCAGCGTCTGTTTCTTTTCGATCAGCGCCAGCGCGTCGTCAACCAGCACGACGATGGCCATGGGCAATCGTGTGTCGCGCAAAGTGGCCAGATCGCCGGGCGACATGTCGAACCCGGCGTCGCCGACAACTGCCATCACCGGTGTGTCGGGACGGGCGATGGCATGACCAATGGCCAGCGGCACGGCCACACCCATGGTGCAGAAAGCGGTGGATTGCAGCAGGCTGCGCGGGCGCTCGCACTGCCACATCTGGCTGATCAGAATGCGATGCGCGCCACTGTCCACCGTAACAATGCCTCCTTGCGGCAGGTTCGCCTGAAGCGTGCGGAAAACCGCATGCGGTCCCCAGTGGTCGGGACCGGCAAACTCTGACTTCAGAGCCGTGCGCGCCATGCCCGGTTCGCCCTGCGGCCAGACCGGCGCAGGGTCGGGCAGGGCGGCATGCAATTGCGCAACCAGCGCGGCAATATCCCCGACCACCCGCTGCGCGCTGCCATGCATGCCGTGGTTGATGTCGGCGTGGGCAAGCTCGATCGCCGCCTCAGCCGCCCAGGGCTGAATCCATCCCGCGCGCATTTCAATCGGGTCATACCCCGCCAGCAGCACACAGTCCGAGGACTTCAGCAATGGCAGAATGGCCTTGTCCGACAGCGGCGACAACCCATGCCCGCCAAGGCACAGCGGATCACCTTCGTTCATCACGCCCTTGGCCTTGTAGGTGGTGACGACCGGAATATTGCCTGCGTGGGAAAGTGCGCTAATGGCCCCGCCCGCATCATGCAGCAGCGCGCCAAGCCCGGCCAGAATGATCGGGTTTTGCGCGCGTCCCAGCCGTTTTGCGGCCATGTCCAGTGCAGACCCTTGTGGCCAGCCCGCGCTGCGCTGTGCGGGCGCGGATATGGCAACATTGGGGGCCGGTTTGGCCGCCAGCCCGACGGGCAGGTCGATATGCACCGGGCCGGGCGGGTCGGCCATGGCCACCGCCAGCGCCTTTTGCACCACATGCGCCGCCGTGCCGGGGGCCACGCGGTACTGTGCCTTGGTCACCGGGGCCATCAGCGCGGACTGGTCCATCACCTGATGGGTAAACTGTTCGGCCTCGGGCGCATCGATGCAGCCCGACAGCACGATCATCGGCACCTGTTCCTGAAACGCATTGGCCACGGCGTTCATCGCATTGGCCAGACCCGGCCCGATCGTGGTCAGCAATATGCCCGGCGCGCCGGTGGCATGCCAACTGCCTTCGGCCATGTATCCGGCGGCGTTTTCATGTTTGCAAAGGGTGAATTTGATGCCCGCATCCCGCAGCGCATCCAGCAGCACCAGAACCTCGCCGCCCGGCATGCCAAACACATGCCCACAACCCGCAGTTGCCAGATGCCCGGCAATTACCCCTGCGCTGGTATCCGTCATGCCACGGTCCCCCGCATGGCGCGGTACATCGTGTGATTTGTGGGGTGTATCTGCATGGAACGGCAACCAGAAACAAAAGAAAAACAACGATACCTCAACGAGGTAAGGAAATCACAACCGTTCGGATGGTGCAAGGGGGCGAAACGCATACGGTCCCGAAAAAGGCGCAAAACCGGCCTGTCGTGGTGCGTTGCGGGGGGGCAATGGCGGGCATTTGGCAACGGGGCTGGCTCCGGCAGCGGATTCTTTGTGCAGACTCGGGCGCACACTACGGCACGTTCTATGACATAAAAAGCGAATTTAATGGATTTATAAGGTGATATTTTTTAATCTTACGGGATGAGCATCACCTACCTGAAAACCTTGCTGACGATCCAGGCCACGGGCAGCTTTCTTGAGGCGTCCAATGTGCTGAACCTTAGCCATTCGGCGGTATCTGTGCAGATGAAACACCTGGAACAGCGTCTGGGCCGGGATCTGTTTCGCAAAGGCAAAAGGCCGGCGCAGATCACCCCTTTTGGTCGCAAGTTCTGTGGTCAGGCCGCCCCGGTGGTGGCCGAATACGACCATTTGATGCGCCCGCCCACCGGCGACAGCACCGAGGGGCAGTTGCGCATCGGTTTTGTCTCGACCACTTTTCAGGCGCTGCTGCCGATCGTGCTTGAGACCCTGCGCCAAAGCTTTCCGGCGCTTGAGGTCAACGTCGCATCGGGCCTGTCCAACGAACTGGCCGCCAAGGTCGAAAGCGAGGAACTGGATTTCGCCTTTGTTTCTGCGCCGAGACAGACCATGGGGAATGTCCGGTTTGTCGAATACGCGCGCGAACCGTTGTATATTGTTGCGCCGCTGGGTGTTGTGGTTCCTGAAAACCCGCTGGACCTGCTGACACAGGGGCCGTTCATCGGTTTTGCCAGCCGGTCATGGCTGGGGGCGCAGATACAGTCGGCATTGTCTGAAATCGGTGTGAAGGTGAACCAGACGGTCGAACTGGATTCGATTGACGCGATCGAGGCGCTGGTGTCGCGTGGTATCGGCGTTTCGGTCGTACCCCAGCGCCTGTTCGCCGAAAATCTGGGGGACCGGATGCAATGCCTCGACTTTCCCGTGCGCAACAACTACCGGGTTCTTAGCCTGATCTTTCACCATGAAAATGCCCGCAAGACGATATTGCAAGAACTGGTTCGGATTGCCGACCCAACGCCCTGATGCCGGTTGCGCCGCTGAAACCGCTCACTTCCCCCAAAAGAGAGAGAGAGTTTTCCATGTCAAATAAAATTGCCCCGCTTGGCGCCTGCCTGATGTTCGCCCTTTGCGGCCCGCTGTATGCCCAGTCGGGCCATGATCACACTGCGAGCATGGATCACACAGCCCACATGACGGCCCAGAAACCCACCCAGGCCGAGGTTCCAACCAAGTCCGGTCAGTCGGCCTTTGGGGCCATAGCCGAAATTGTCGCTATCCTGCGCAGTGATCCCGATACCGACTGGGGCAGGGTCAACATCGACGCTTTGCGGGCACATCTGGTTGATATGGATGCGGTGACGATGCGGGCGCGGGTTGTCAGCAGCAAGGTTGCGGGTGGCGCGGCGTTTGATGTGACATCGCCCGATGCCGATGTGGTGGCGGCAATCCGGTGGATGACGCTGGCCCATGGGAAAACAATGTCCGAAACTGACAGGATGCAGTTCAGGGCCGAAAAGACCGCGAATGGCGCGCATATGGTGGTTACCGGCCCAGATGGTGACATGATCCGCGGTCTGGGATTTTTCGGGGTTATGGCGCTTGGAAATCACCATCAGGCGCACCATATAGCGTTGGCGCAGGGTCGTTCTATGGGGCATTCCATGGGGCACTAAGGCCCCGCCCTTCGTATAAACCGCCCCCACATCCCATATGCAGCACAACAATAAGGCTGGCCGATGAAAATAATGGTTCCCGCAGCACTGGCGATTGCCTTTGCGACACTTCCTGCCCCGACGGTGCAGGCCAACCCGATGGTCGATATCTGCAAGACGCGCGCTGCAAAAAACAGCGGCTATTCCGGATCGGGGCTTAGCAGGCAGGTCGGTAATACCACCTTTCGGCTAAGTGGCTCTGTCGCGATTGGTGCCAGTCGTTCCAGTGGCCCGCAAGATGGCCACCGTGCCCCGGCCTTTGCCGGTCAGGCCGCCACCGAGCAGCGCGATGCGCAGGCCAAAAATAAATATGACCGTATCTATAACGACTGTATGCGCACGCGCTGAGCTTAGGTTTGCGTGATCCCGGTTTCCGGGGCGTCGGGGGCAGGGTGTTCGTCAACCTCATCCTGGCGGACCCGAAAGATGATGGCATAAAGCACCGGCACAATCACCAGCGTCAGCACCGTGGCAAAGCTGAGCCCGCAGATGATCACCACCGCCAGCGACTTGAAAAACGGGTCCCACAGCAGGGGCACCACCCCCAGCACCGTGGTCAGCACGCCCAGCGACACCGGCCTTACCCGGCTGACCCCGGAATCGATTATCGCCGACAATCGTGCCTTTCCACCGCCGATCTGGCTGTCGGTTTCATCAATCAGCACGATGGCGTTCTTGATCAGCATGCCGGTCAGCGACAGGATGCCAAGGATCGCCATGAACTCCATCGGGGTGCCTGACAGGGCCAGCCCCCAGATCACTCCGATCAGTGACAAAGGCACGGTCAGCCAGATGATCAGCGGCTGGCGCAGCGCGCTGAACAACAGGATCACCACGATGATCATCGCGCCAAAGCCGATTGGCATGGTTTGCGCCAACCCTTCGTTGGCTTCCTTGGAATTGCCGTATTCACCTTTCCATTCAAGGGCATAGCCCGGCGGCAGCTTAATGGACTCGATCGGGCCGCGGACCTGTGCGAACAAATCACCCGACAACACATTGGGTGCGTTGTCTGACTGGGCGGTGATCATCAGCTTGCGGTCAAGGCGGCGCAGGTTTCCGGCTTCGAACACCAGATCGAACCGATGCACGACCTGGGCAATGGGGATATAGTCGCCGGTTAGCTGGCTGAATACCTGGATATCCTGCAATCCGGCGATGTCCATGCGGTCCTCTTCGACCGGGCGCATGATGATGTTGCGCAATTCGTCCTGTTCGCGATAGATGCCGATGCGGGTTCCATCCAGATGCGCGGCAACGGCTGCCGAAATGTCGCCCTGGGTCAGCCCCAGACGGCGGGCATTTTCGGTGTCGATGTCCGGGCGCAGCACCGGCACCTGTTCGCGCCAGTCGTCCTTGATGGCCACGGCCCCTGCATCGCCCATGATGCCTTTGGCGGTCTCGCCCAACTGGCGCAGTACCACCGGATCAGGCCCGAAAAAGCGCGCCTCGATGTTGGAACCGCCACCGGGGCCAAGCATGAATTTCCAGACTTTTGAGTTGGCCTGAGGCAGGTTTTCCTGCACCCAGTCCTGCATATGCACCTGCAACGCATCGATCTGGCGGTATCCTTCGACGTCCACCAATACCTGCCCATAGGCCGGGTTCGCATCCTCGGCGCTGTAACTTAGCATGAACCGCAAATGGCCTTTGCCGACCGAGGTGTTGGTGCCCGTTACCCCGTCCAGTTCGCGCACATAGTCGGCGATTTTCAGGATATCGGTTGTGGTTGCCTCTATGTCCGTGCCGTCGGGCAGGAAATAGTCGATCACGAATTGCGGGCGCGTCGAGGCCGGGAAAAAGCCCGGTGGCACCATCGACTGCATGGCAAGTGCCGAACCGAACAGGGCCACGACAATGGCCACAGTGACATAGCGCCGCCGGATCGCCAGATCCAGAAACTGGCGATAGCCGCGCATCAGGGCATTTTCGGCCTTGGCTTTGACCTTGCCCGGTTTCAGCGCCAGCACACAGAACCACGGTGTCAGCCATACCGCCACCAGCCATGAAAACAACAGCGCGATCATCACCGTCCAGAACAGGCTGCCGGCGTATTCGCCGGTGTTGTCGGGCGAAAAACCGATTGGTGAAAAGGCCAGAAAGCCCACCACAGTGCCGCCCAACAGGGGCCATTTTGTCTGGTTTACGATGGCCACCGATGCCTCGGCTGTGCTTTCGCCGCGCTGAACGCGCACCAATGTGCCCTCGACCACCACGATGGCATTATCCACCAGCATCCCCAGCGCGATAATCAGCGCCCCCAGCGATATGCGCTGCATATCCAGCCCATAAAGCAACATGCCAAACAGCGTGCCAGCCACCGTCACCAACAGGATGCCGCCCATTAAAATACCGGATCGCACCCCCATGAAAATCAGCAACGTGCCGACCACGATCACCAGCGCCAGCACCACGTTCATCACGAAATCATTGACAGATTCGCGTACCGATGCCCCCTGATCCGAGATGGCAATCACATCAATGCCGATCGGGCGCTGATCCATAAGTTCGGCCATGCGCAGGTTCAGCGCATCGCCCATATGCACCACATTGCCGCCGATGATGTTGGAAATACCCAGCCCGATGGCCGGTTTGCTGTCACGATACAGCCGTTGCGTGGCCGGGTCGGTCAGCCCCCGGCTGACATCTGCAATATCGGCCAGCCGATAGGATTTGCCGTTGCCCGGATTCGAGATAACCAGATTTTCAATCGCCTCGACAGAATCGACCGCACCCGTGGCCCTGACCCTTAGGCGCATCTGCCCGGTATTGATCGACCCGCCCGGCGTGACCAGGTTTTGCCCCTTCAGGACATCGGCAATCTGATCTGTCGCCAAACCCAGTTGGATCAGTCGGGCGGTATTATATTCCACATAGATCACTTCGTCCTGAACACCGGTCAGGGCCACTTTGCTGACGCCATCGACCAGGACCAGTTCCCGTTCAAGGCCCTTGGCATAGGCGTAAAGTTCGGGCAGGGAAAAGCCCTCTCCGGTGATGGCATAATATTGCGCATAGACATCGCCGAAATCATCAAAGATCAGGCTGGCATAGGCACCGGGTGGCAGGTTGGCCTGAATGTCATCAATCTTGGCCCGCATTTCGGTGAACCGCTGGGCCAGATCCTTGCGGGTTTTGGCAGCGGGAATGGTGAATTCCACCGTTACCGTGCTGCGTCCGGGTTGTGAATTCGAGGTGATTTCCTCGACCCCGGTCAGTTGTTGCAGTGCCGCCTCGACGGCGTCTGTTACCTCGTCCGCCACCTCTTCGGCGCTGGCACCGGGGTAGGGGGTGATGATCTGGGCCTGCCGGATAATGAATTCCGGGTCCTCGAATTTTGGAAGGGCCGTATAGGCATAAAGCCCGGCCGCCAGAATAAGCAGCGTCGACAATGCCGAGATGACGCGCTTGTTCAGCGCAAAAAGAGCCAGATCCATGGTGTCAGTTCCCGACCGTTGTAATGGGGCGGATCACCAGACCCTCGCTCAGGCGGGACACGCCGGCGGTGACGATGCTTTCGCCCGCCTTCAGCCCTTTTGTGATATTCACCTGATCACCTGCCATCGTTCCGGTGGTTACCGGGCGGGCGCTGACGGCGTTGCTGGCCGGGTCCACAACCCAGACAAAGGGTGCGCCTTCGGCGGTGGCGGCCAGTGCGGTTACCGGCACGCTGGGGTTGGTCTGCCCGGTGTCGGGGGCGGCTGTCACCCGGACCCGGCCGACCATACCGGCAAGGGCGGTCACATGATCGGGCACCTGCACTGAAACCCGCGCCTGATAGGTCTGGGTGCCGGCATCGGCCTGGGTTGAAAACTCGACCACCTCCATTGCGGTCAGTTCCATGTTGCTACCGGTCAGTTCGACGGCCATCTTCAAGGTCTTCCAGTCAAGGGCGGCCCACATCAGCACATCCGCACCGGGAATGTCGAAAACAAGGTTAATGGTGCTGAGTTTTTGTAGCAGGACAATCGGCTCACCAGCCTGAATATTGGTGAAATTGTCGATATTCCGGCGCGCGATGATGCCATCGAATGGCGCGCGCAGGGTGGCGTCATTCAGGTTGTCGCGGGCG
>DAOUPC010000013.1 GCA_030626365.1 Paracoccaceae bacterium | reverse complement strand
TATTTTCGGTCAATCAGCACGGAAATCTTGATTTCAGAGGTGGTGATGACCTTGATGTTGATGCCCTCGTCGCACAGCACCTTGAACATCTTGGCCGCCACGCCCGACTGGCTGCGCATACCAATACCGACCACCGAAACCTTGGCCACATCCTTGTCTGCCAGCAGTTCGGCAAAGTTCAGATCACCCCCGTCGCGGGTTGCGGCCAGCGCCGCCTCGGCGCGGGGCACTTCGATGGTGGGGCAGGAAAAGGTCATGTCCGTGCGCCCGTCCTCGGATATGTTCTGAACGATCATGTCCACATTGACCCCCGCATCGCTGAGCGAGGTGAATATGATCGCGGCAATGCCGGGACGGTCGGCCACCGACAGCAGGGTCAGCTTTGCCTCGTCACGCGAATGGGCCACACCGGCCACAATATTGGATTCCATGATATCCTCCTCATCGCAAACAAGCGTTCCGGCCTGATCGGATTGTTCTTCAAAACTCGACAGAACCCGCAGACGCACCTTATAGCGCATGGCCAGTTCGACCGACCGGGTCTGCAACACCTTGGCCCCAAGCGACGCCAGTTCCAGCATTTCCTCAAACGCGATCCTGTCCAGCTTTCGGGCCTTCTGGCAGATACGCGGATCGGCGGTATAAACCCCGTCCACATCCGTATAAATGTCACACCGTTCGGCCCCAAAGGCGGCGGCAAAGGCCACTGCCGTGGTGTCCGATCCCCCCCGACCCAGCGTGGTGATCCGCCCCTCGGGCGAAACCCCCTGAAATCCGGCAACCACAGCCACCCGCATGCCTTCATCAAACTTCTGGGTGATGTTGTCGGTCGGAATTTCCTCGATCCGGGCCGCCGAATGGGCGCTGGTGGTTTTCAGCGGCACCTGCCAGCCCTGCCAACTGCGGGCCGGTACATTCATTTCCTGCAAGGTCAGCGCCATCAGCCCGGCGGTCACCGCCTCGCCCGACGACACGACCGCATCGTATTCGCGCGCGTCGAACATCGGCGAGGTTTCCTCGACCCAGCCGACCAGTTCATTGGTCTTGCCCGACATGGCCGAGACAATGACAATCACGTCATAGCCCTTGGCCACCTCGACACCGACCCGTTTGGCCGCGCGTCGGATACGATCAGGGTTGGCCACCGACGTGCCACCGAATTTCATCACCAGAACGGGCATACCGGCCCCTTTTCCTGTCCTTTGGGTATCATGCTTAGCGCGTCATAAGCGAGCCGGGATACAAGGGCAAGCCGCACAATCGCGACACATCACCCCTGTCCACAACCGCGCAACAAACGCCCGTCGGGACCTGACGGGGGCTGACAAGCGTTTCGCGTGGCAAGGGCCGCACCTGCCGGGCGGGCGAGGCCGTTATGATACGGATCACAAATCCACCGCACTTAGGGACACGATGAATAACCCCACGTCCGGGCATTTTTCGAACCACATGGGCTTTCAAAGGTTCCTTAGACGTTCAGGGGCCAAGCACCTAGTTCACCTTGCGGGGTGGCAAAAATGGCAGCGGGGCCACCGGCACCCCGTCCTCGATCAACTGTTTGGCCTCTTCGATCCCCGCCTCGCCATAGATCGACCTTTGCGGTGCATCGCCATCATGCATCGCGCGGGCCTGGGTGGCAAAGTCCACACCAACATAGTCGGCGTTTTCCTCGACCTTTCTGCGCAGATCGGTCATGGCCTGTTCAGCCGGGCTTGCCGGTTGGCTAAGCGGGCCGGGCACAGGCGCATCCGGGGCCTGAACCGGCCCTTCGGGGGCCTCAGGTGGCGGCGCGCCCGCCCGTCCGGTGCGCACCCTTGGCGTCATGATCGCCTTTTCAACCTTTGCCACACCGCAAACCACGCACGACACCATGCCTGCCGAAACCAGCTTGTCAAAAGCCGCGGCTGACTGAAACCAGCTATCGAATGCGTGCCCATCGGCACATTTCAGGGCGTATTGAATCATCTGTCAGCTCATAATGTCGCGATAAGGGTTAAATATCCGTGCCCGTCCAAGTGCAAGTCCCCAAACGTCAGAAATATCTGCATTCATTGCAACTGACGTGGGTCGAAATCCTTGATAATGCGGGCCAATTCTGGTTCTGCCACCAGGCTTGCCGCTTTCTTGGGCGAAAACCATTTGCGCAACCGCTGTCCCTTTTCGGGGAATGTGCTGGCCAGGGATTTCACCCTGACCGGATAGACCATGGTCACGATCGGCAAACCGGCACCGCCCACCGATTTGCTGTAGGAATATAAGCCCAGACACCGGTCATAGGCCTTGCCCTTTACTCCGGCCTCTTCCCAGGCCTCCTGGGCCGCCGAATTCGCCGGGGTCAGGCCATCAATCGGCCACCCCTTGGGGGCAATCCAGCGCCCGGACCCGCGCGAGGTGATCAGCAGTATCTGTGTCTTTTCATCGTTAAACCGAAAGCACAGGGCAGCAAACTGGCTGCGCACATCGCTTTTGTGCGCGGCCTGAATGTTGATTGGTAACTGTTTGATCATCATCTGCGTTACCCGACTGCTCATTATTGTTTTTCTAAAGGATACATCCGTTAGGCAAATTCTTCACCCTTTTTCTTTACCCGTACCTTTGCCCGCCAGATATCAACCCTGCCCGCCATCTGTCACGCCAGTCGGCGGCGCATCCGTTGCGACAACCTTGCCGTCAGATCCTCGATCGGCAGATCGGCACTGATTGCCAGCCGCCGCAGGCCAAAATGCACATGGGCGATTTCCCGGTAATACCCGGTATAGACGTAATTCGTCGTGGCCCCGGCCACCGCCCCCAGAACCGGTATCGTCTGGGTCGCCAGCTTTTGCCCCAGAACCGTGGCCAGCCGTGGCGCGACAGAGGCAATCAGCCGCTGCATCGCGCCCCCCGTCAGGGTCACCCGCAGCGTAAGAAACCCCAGATCGGCCCCATCGTCTTCGGTCAGCGGACCGGCGGCGGCAAAGACCCGGATACAGTCGAACTGAACGCTCTCGGACGCCGGATCAAACCCATTTTCCACCGCGACGCCCTGAATGATGCGCAACAAGGCGGCCGTGGTCGCCGGCAGTTCGACCAGCGCCGATGGCAGCCCGCCAAAGCCACCCGCCGCCCCCATTGCAGTGGTTATCGTCGTGTTGACCCAGTCGGGTTGGTCCGCCACCGCCCGCCGTGACGTATCGGCGGCGCGCATCGCCAGCATCAGCGCCCGTTCCGTGACCTGTTCCAGCTTGTCGCGCACCGGGACCGGCAGGCGGTCCAGCAACTGTTCTGCCTTGCCACCCACAAGCGTCAACAACTGCACGCCCATCCCCCCGGCGGCGTGATAACGCGCCGCCAACCGGTCCAACTCGGCATCTGTATCGGGTGGGGTAAGTATTACCAGATCGTTCATTCTACCTCCCTGACATGTTTCTTAGATCGCCATCACCGGGACTGGTTTCAATGGGCCAGCTTCACTGATCCGGCTTCACTGATCTGGCCCCTGCCAGCGCGTCACCATCCCATTGACGTTTTCCCAGGCCCCGTCCTGTAATGCCTGCCCCAACACCCTGTCCGGGTTGGTTGGCGGGGGCATATCCACGCCCGCCAGGCGGGAAAACCCGAAACGCCCATAATAAGACGCATCCCCCACCAGCATCACCCTGGACCAGCCCGCCCGTGTGGCACCACCCAGCCCGTCCCGCATAAGAACCGCACCCAGCCCCTCGCCCTGACGGGTCGGGTGCACCGCCACCGGCCCCAGCAACAGCGCGGGCGCATCGCCCACCCGGACCGGCCAGAACCGGATTGCGCCCGCCAGTATGCCGCCCCGGTCCCGCGCCACCAACGACAGGCCCGACACCGGCGGGATGCCATCGCGCAACCGGTATGACGACAACGCCTCTCGCCCCGGCGCAAAGCACAGGTCAAACAGCGCCTCGACGTCCCACCAGTCGTCGGGTTTTTCGGGGTTAAGATCAATCACCTGGCCGCGCCTGTCCTTCATGAATGCGGTGGCAATCGCCTAGCATGGGCGCTACCCCTTGGGCAATTGCAAGGAGAGCGCGATGTTTTATAAACCCGAAAATGGCCACGGCCTGCCACACAACCCGTTCAACGCCCTGATCACGCCCCGGCCCATCGGCTGGATATCAACCCAAAGCAGCGACGGGATCAACAACCTTGCCCCTTATTCGTTCTTTAACGGAATCGCCTATGAACCGCCCCAGGTGATGTTTGCCACAACCGGGGCCAAACCGGACCAGACCGACACCAAGGACAGCCTGGCCAACATCCGGGAAACCGGTGTGTTCTGCGTCAATATCGTTGAATATGGCGCAAAGGATGCGATGAACGCCACCTCGCAGGCGCTGGATAAAGAGGTCGATGAATTCGCCCATGCCGGGATTGATATCGCCGAATGCGCCACCATCAACTGCCCGCGTGTGGCCGGTGCCCCGGCGGCGCTGGAATGTCGGCTGACACAGATCATCGACCTGCCGGGGGCCGTGAACCGCCTTGTCCTGGGCGAGGTGACCGGCATCCATATCCGTGACAATTGCCTGAAGGACGGGCGCTTTGACGTGGCCAGCTTTCAACCGCTCGCGCGGCTGGGGTATCGTGATTATACCCGTGTCAGCGAAGTGTTCGAACTGGCGCGCCCGGACGATGAATGACGGCGGCGAATAACCCCGCCCCGACCGGCCAAACCACTTTCTGTTGCGGAGCCGCCGTCGCCTGTGACCGGACAGACAAAGCGACGACACCGGGACAAGAAAAATCGCCGAGGTCCCGCGCCTAAGGCGTGGATGCGGCTATTTTACTTGGCGCGGGAGCGCTATTTGACCGTATTTTCAAGCTATTTTTATGCACTAAAACAAAAACGTGCGCAGCATTTATGGTTTGTTAATCTTGTATGGAGTACCCATATGTGGCAAGGGTCGGTTCAAAACACATGCGTTGATAACGCTCGCGACGTAGCCTAACGCTAGTAAAATATTCAATATTATAAGGTGGAGGGATGAAGATGACTATGAAATGTGAAGGATGGGGTGGCGGGGTAGTGAAAATTCGTGGCTGACCTGCCTACGTCTGTTGTAAGCATATCTACTTCTGATATTTCTGTGTATGGACTCTACATTCAAACGTTTGCCATTGTTGTTTCCGCGCTTGGTGTGGCCGGAACAATATTTTGGTCGCAGAAAGTTGCAAAAAGCGATCAACCCTCGACATTGTCTTAAGGGAAGAATCTGATCCACGCCATCTTGATTTACGGGCTAAATTCACAAAACTGCGCGATGACGGAAATTTAGAACAGTGGCTCTTGGCAGACAAGGCTTCTGGTGAAGAAATCGAATGTGTCCGCGCTATCCTCAACCAGTATGAATTGGTAGCAATCGGCATTAGCCAAGGAATAATGTGCGAAAAATCCTATAAAAAGTGGTGCCGAACCATGCTGGTGAAGGATTGGACAAAGTGTAGGTCACTTGTCGTATCGATGAGAGAAAGCACAGGCGTCCCAACTTACTTTATCGAGTTCGAGCGCCTTGCAAAAGGATGGGCGACTAAGGGTGAAAAACGGCTAATCGAATAACCCCGCCCCAAATGCCCGCCCAAAATCCCTGTACGTACGGAATAGTTCACCGCCAGCGCATAATCGGGGTCATCGTCACTATCGACCATCAGGTGTCCGGCCTTGTTCAGCAGCTTGTGACAATCCCGGCTAAGGTGACGCAACTGGATCTGTTTGCCGATCGCCTCATACTTCAGCGCGACCGCCTCGATCGCCTGCAGGGCCGACTGATCAACCACCCGGCTGTCGGCAAAATCGACGATCACGCAATCCGGGTCATCCACCGGGCTGAACAATTCAACAAACCCCTCGGACGAACCAAAGAACAACGGCCCGTGTACCTGATAGACCTTTGCGCCGCCTTCCGTTTCGCTGGTTATCGCGTCAATCCGGCGGGCGTTGTTCCAGGCATAGGCCAGCGCCGATACGATCACCCCGACCACCACGGCAACGGCCAGATCCTCCATCACCGTCACCACAGTCACCAGCACGGTCACAAAGGCATCCGTCAGCGGCACACGGCGCAGAATGGTCAGCGAATTCCAGGCAAACGTGCCTATCACCACCATGAACATCACGCCGACAAGCGCCGCCAGCGGGATCTGTTCGATCACCGATGATCCCACCAGGATGAACAGCAACAAGAACACCGCCGCCGACACCCCGGCCAGGCGCGTTCGCCCGCCCGATTTGACGTTGATCATCGACTGACCGATCATCGCACAACCGCCCATGCCGCCAAAGAACCCGGTGGCCGTATTGGCCAGCCCCTGGGCGATACATTCCTGGCTGGCCCCGCCGCGCTTGCCGGTCATCTCTCCGACAAGGTTCAGGGTCAGCAGGCTTTCGATCAGACCAATAGCGGCCAGAATGACCGCGTAAGGCAGAATGATTTCAAAGGTTTCCCAGTTCAGCGGCACCATCGGCACGTGAAACGCCGGGAACCCGCCCTTGATCGATGCCAGATCACCAACCCGCGGCACATCCAGCCCCATTCCGATCACAAGCGCGGCCACCACGCCAATCCCGGCCAGAGGGGCCGGAATAAACCGGGTAATGCGCGGCATGATCCAGATAACCGCCATGGTCAGCGTCACCAGCCCCAGCATCAGATACATCGGCATACCCGAAAGCCACGTGCCCCCCGACAGCCCATGCCCGGTGTCCACCATGCTGCCCGGCACCTTGAATTGCCCCAGCTGCGCCAGAAAGATCACAATCGCCAGCCCGTTGACAAAGCCCAGCATCACCGGATGCGGCACCAGACGAATGAATTTCCCCCACTGCATGACGCCGAAAAAGACCTGTAACAGCCCCATCAGCACCACGGTGGCAAACAGGTATTCAACCCCGTGCTGTGCCACCAGCGCCACCATCACAACGGCCAGCGCCCCGGTCGCGCCCGAAATCATGCCCGGCCGCCCGCCGATCAGCGCGGTAATCAGCCCGACCATGAACGCCGCATAAAGCCCGACCAGCGGGTTCACCCCGGCGACAAAGGCAAAGGCCACCGCCTCGGGGACCAGCGCCAGCGAGACGGTCAGCCCCGATAACAGCTCGATCCGCACGCGGGACGGGGTAAACCCCTCATCCGGCATCCAGCGCAGGTCGGGAATGGCAAGACGTTTGGCAAACGATGCCAGAATGGCTCGGGGCATGAAAATAGTCCTGTGGTGATCGGTTTCGCGGCAATGTGGCGTTCTTATGCGCCCCCGGCCCGGTTGGCCATGGCGCGCAAGGTCAGTCCGCCATGCGGGGGCGTCATAGCACGGTTTGCAACAATTGCACGCCATTCTTGCGAATACTTTACCACACCTGCGGTTGCATGTCGCTTTGTTGGCACTAATGTCTGGCCAGCAACAAACGGGGCACCACATGAGCAAAACCAAAATCGGCATCATCGGCGGGTCGGGTATCTATGAAATCGACGGGCTGAAAAACGCCACCTGGACACAAGTGACCAGCCCCTGGGGCGCGCCGTCGGATGCGATCCTGACGGGCAACCTGAACGGTGTCGATATGGCGTTCCTGCCCCGGCACGGGCGTGGCCATGTGCATGCCCCCAGCGACGTGCCCTATCGTGCCAACATCGACGCGCTGAAACGGTTGGGGGTGACGGACGTTATCGCCGTATCCGCCTGCGGGTCGTTCCGCGACGAAATGGCCCCCGGTGATTTCGTCATCGTTGACCAGTATATCGACCGCACATTCGCCCGCCCCAAAAGCTTTTTCTCAAGCGGCTGCGTCGGCCATGTCAGCGTCGCCCACCCCACCTGTGCCCGCCTGGGTGACGCCTGCGAAACCGCCGCGCGGGATGCCGGCATAACCGTGCATCGCGGGGGGACATATCTGGCCATGGAAGGCCCGCAGTTTTCCACCCTGGCAGAATCGCGCATGTACCGCGACAGCTGGGGCGCGGATGTGATCGGCATGACCGGCATGCCCGAGGCCAAACTCGCCCGCGAGGCCGAACTGTGCTATGCCTGCGTGGCGATGATCACCGATTACGACAGCTGGCACCCCGATCACGGAGAGGTGGATATCACCCAGATCATCGCCACCCTGACCGGCAATGCCGACAAGGGCCGGTCCCTTGTCGCGCGCCTGCCCGCCCTTCTTGGGGCCGCGCGTGCGCCCTGTACGCACGGCTGTGACCGGGCGCTGGATTATGCGATCCTGACGGCACCGGATGCGCGCGACCCCGAACTTCTGGCGAAACTGGACGCGGTGGCGGGGCGGGTTCGTTAGGGGCGTGATCCCAAGGGTCACGCCAGGCAGACAAAGCTGTTTGACTAGGTCAGGCCAAGGCGATACCCCATTCAGGGACACCAAGGATAACGTCGGAACAACATGCAGGTCATCTTTCACACAGGCGCCCATTGCACCGATGACGAGCGCCTGCTGAAATGCCTGTTGCGAAACAAGGACGATTTCTCAAAGCGCGGAATTTCGGTGCCGGGACCGGGGCGCTATCGCTATCTTCTCAAGGATGCCTTCAAGGCAATGCAGACCGCCAATCCGTCAGAAGACGCGCGCGATGTGCTGATTGATGCCATTCTGGATGACGAGGTTTCCGACCGGCTGATCCTGTCCAACACGCATTTCTTCGGGTCCCAGCGGTTTGCCGTCGGAAAGGGCACGCTTTACCCGGATGCCGCCGAACGCATGTTGCAGTTGCAGGCGCTGTTCCGGTTCGATCAGATCGAAATGTTCATGGCAGTCCGCAACCCGGCCACGTTCCTGCCTGCGGTTCTGGGCAAGGTATCACCCCGGAAATTCCGCGCCATGATGGCCGATACCGACCCGCGGGAATTGCGCTGGTCCGACACGATCCTGCGCATCCGCGACGCCGTTCCAGAGGCCACCCTGACCATCTGGTGCAACGAAGATACCCCCCTGATCTGGGCCCAGATCATCCGCGAAATGGCCGGGCTGGAACATGGCGACAGGATCATTGGTGGTTTTGACCTTCTCAACAGCATAATGTCAAAGGAAGGCACAAAGCGGTTTCAGGCCTATTTGAAAAAACACCCGGACATGTCCGAGGTACAGCAACGCCGGGTCATCGCCGCATTTCTGGATAAATTCGCCATGGAAGACAAGATCGAGGAAGAGCTGGACCTGCCCGGCTGGACCGACGAACTGGTTGATGAGCTGACCGATACCTATGACGAGGATGTTTTTCGCATTCAGCGCATTCCCGGTGTTCAACTGATCGCGCCCTGAATGGCACGCACAGGGATCAGACAATGATTTTTCGCGCCCCCCACCGCCTGCTGTTTGCGCTGATGCTGTGGGCCGTGTTCGGTTGGGCGGGCACTGCGCGGGCCGACACGCCCCCGCCTGTAACCGTGTTTGCCGCCGCCAGCCTGAAAAATGCACTGGACGAGGTGGCCCACCAGTTTGAGACATCGGGCGCAGGGCGCATCAGCCTGTCATACGCCGGCAGTTCGGCACTGGCGCGCCAGATCCAGTACGGGGCACCGGCGCAAATATTCCTGTCAGCCAATACCACATGGATGGACGTGCTTGAGCGCGACGGGCTGATTGATGCCCCAACGCGGGTGGACCTGCTAAGCAACCGTCTGGTTCTGATCACCCCGCAAGAGGGCGACCAGGGGGCAGACATTGCGATAACCATTGCGCCGGACATGAACCTGGGCATGGATCTGGTTGCCGCCTTGGGCACGGCCCGGCTGGCAATGGCGCTGGTTGATGCGGTGCCGGCCGGTATCTATGGCCGGGCCGCGCTGCAATCGCTGGGGGTCTGGGACGCTGTGCAGGGGCACGTCGCCCAAACCGACAACGTGCGCGCCGCATTGCGTCTGGTGGTCCTGGGCGAGGCCCCGCTTGGCATTGTCTATGCCACCGATGCACACGCCGAACCACGGGTGCGGGTGGTGGGCACATTTCCGAAAAACAGCCATCCGCCAATCCTTTACCCGGTCGCCCGCGTGACAGGTGCCGGGACAGACACGGGCACAGATGCCGCACAGGCATTTTTCGACTATCTGGCCGGGCCGCAGGCCCGCGCGGTGTTCACCCGGCACGGGTTTGGCCGCCCCGGGTCTGACCCGTCTGCATCTGACCAGACTGGGGGTGGGTCTTGACCGGCTGGCTTGGCCCGGATGAATGGCAGGCGGTTGCGCTGTCGTTGCGCGTGTCGCTTTGGGCCACCGTGCTTAGCCTGCCACTGGGGATTCTGGTGGCCTATGCGCTGGCGCGCGGGCAGTTTCGGGGCAAGCAGGTGTTGAACGGGCTGGTGCATCTGCCGCTGATCCTGCCGCCGGTCGTCACCGGTTATCTGTTGTTGCTGACCTTTGGGCGGCGGGGGCTGATCGGTGGGTGGCTGGAAGAGGTGTTTGGGCTGGTGCTGGCGTTCCGCTGGACCGGCGCGGTGCTGGCGGCCGCGATCATGGCCTTTCCGCTGATGGTGCGGGCCATCCGGCTGGCGATCGAGGCGGTGGACCCAAAGCTGGAACAGGCGGCGGCCACATTGGGGGCCTCGCGGATCTGGGTCTTTGTTACCATCACCCTGCCGCTGATCCTGCCGGGGGTGATCACCGGGGCGGTGCTGGGCTTTGCCAA
This sequence comes from Paracoccaceae bacterium, assembly GCA_030626365.1. Classification (GTDB taxonomy): domain Bacteria; phylum Pseudomonadota; class Alphaproteobacteria; order Rhodobacterales; family Rhodobacteraceae; genus NVQY01. The sequence goes on along the minus strand of DAOUPC010000013.1, from coordinate 7,863 downwards.
GGCGATGGGTGAATTCGGGGCGACGATCACTTTTGTCTCTAACATTCCCGGCCAGACCCAGACCCTGCCATCGGCCATCTATACCTTTCTTCAGGTGCCCGGCGGCGAGGCGTCCGCGCTGCGGCTGGTGGGGGTTTCGGTGGGCATCGCAATGGCGGCCCTGCTGGCCTCGGAACTGCTGGCGCGCCGGGCCGCGAAACGGGTGGCCGGAGAATGAGCCTGTCGGTCGATATCACCCACCCGTTCGGGGATTTCACGCTGAAGGTGGCGTTCGAGGCACCGGGGGGCATTACCGCGTTGTTCGGGCAATCGGGCACCGGCAAGACAACGGTGGTCAACGCGGTTGCCGGGTTGCTGCGCCCCAAGGCCGGGCGCATCACCCTGTCGGACGAGGTGCTGTTTGATGCCAGCGCCGGTATCTGCCTGCCGCTGCACAAACGTCGGCTGGGTTATGTGTTTCAGGATGGGCGTCTGTTTCCGCACATGTCAGTGCGCCAGAACCTGTCATACGGGTTGCGCTTTGCACAAAAGAGCACACAAGGGGGCACACAGGACCGCCCCGCCGTGGCCGAGGTCGCCGATATGCTTGGCATCACCGGCCTGCTTGAACGCCCCCCCGGCGCGTTGTCGGGCGGCGAAAAGCAACGGGTGGCCATCGGGCGCGCCCTGTTATCCCGCCCCCGGATGCTGTTGATGGACGAACCGCTTGCGGCGCTGGATACGGCCCGTAAAGAGGAAATCCTGCCTTATCTTGAGCGCCTGCGCGACCAGACCGACATTCCGATGCTTTATGTCAGCCATTCGGTGGCCGAAGTGGCGCGGCTGGCCACAACCGTGGTGGTGCTTGAGGATGGGCACGTCGCGCGCCTTGGCACCGCCGAACGGGTGCTGTCGGACCCGGACATGGTGCGCCAGATTGGGGTGCGCGAGGCGGGCGCGGTGCTGCCTGCCAGTGTTGTACGCCATCACGGTGACGGGCTAAGTGAACTGTCGGTGTCCGGCGGGCGGTTGTTCCTGCCGCAAATGGACCTGCCCCCCGGCGCGTCAACACGGGTGCGGGTGCTGGCCAAGGATGTGATTGTCGCACTGGGCAAACCCACCGGACTGTCGGCGCTTAATATCCTGCCGGCGGAAATCCTGACCCTTCGGGGCGGCACGGGACCGGGGGTCATCGTTCAGATGCAATGTGGCAACGACCGTCTTCTGGCCCGGATCACCCGCCGGTCGGCAGATGCACTGGCCCTGAAGGCAGGGACCAAAGTGCATGCGGTGATCAAATCGGTATCGGTGGCCCGCAGGGATGTGGGTGCCGGATAACCATCACGTGCCCAAGGGCAGGCAGGCGCGGCCCGATAATGCCGCCAGGCCGCGCCAGTTCGGAAAGGGCGGGCTACATGCCCAGCGCTTCTTTGTACATGTCCATAACCGCCTCTTCCTCGGCGATGTCATCCTTGTCGCGCTTGCGCAGGGCAACGATCTTGCGCAGAACCTTGGTGTCATAGCCGCGTGACTTGGCCTCGGCCATCACTTCTTTTTGCTGCTCGGCCAGATCTTTTTTCTCCATATCCAGACGCTCGAACCGTTCAACGAACTGGCGCAATTCACCTGCGGTTACACGATAGCTGGCATCGCTTGAGGTCTCGGTCATGGGCTGGCCTTCCGGTTTTTGAAATTGGACGCAAGAACGCGGGATACAGCCCCCTTTGACACACCGCAAGGTGGGATTGTCGCAATCCACACTTGATCCGGGCGGAAACTCGTCCTATGCCAAAGCTGCTTTGGTTCGGCGGTGTGAGTCGTCGAGAATAGGGAATGCGGTGCGGTCACAAGTCTGGCCAACTCCGTGACTGCCCCCGCAACTGTAGGCGGATAGCGCGATCTGAATATGCCACTGAGCCCCACCAACCGGGGATCGGGAAGGCCGGAACCGCGCCGTGACCCGCAAGTCAGGAGACCTGCCAAGGCGATCACTTTCATCCGGCGCGGGGCGCGTCTGATGGGCGGTATCTTTCCGTAATGGTGACACCCGACCACCGTTTGGGAAAGTGCGCCTTTGCCTTTCCAGACTCAAAAACCAAATTTCAGGTCTGGAAAGGACCGCGCCCATGAAACAAAATATCCTCACCATATCCGCAATTGCCATCACCTGTGCCCAACCCGCCCTGGCGCAGGACACGTTCGATTTGGGAAACATCACCGTTTTTGCCAACAAATCCAGCCAGGAAACCGAACTGAACCGCACCGGGGCCACGGTTGAAATCATCACCCGGCAGGATCTGGAACAGACCGCCGATACCACAGTTGCCCAATACCTTTCCCGCCTGCCGGGCCTGTCGCTCAGTGCCAGTGGTGGGTTGGGCACCAACACCATACTGCGGGTGCGCGGGCTGGATGGAAAATACGTCAAGGTTCTGGTGGACGGGATCGACATGACCGACCCCAGTTCGACCCAGACCCAGTTCGACTGGGGCGGACTGACCACGTCCAACATCGCCCGGATCGAGGTTCTCAAGGGGTCCAGTTCGTCGATCTATGGTTCGCGTGCGATTGCCGGGGTGGTCAACATCACCACCGGCCAGCGTGGCGACGAACCCGGCACCCATGTGAATGTGACAGGCGAAGCGGGCAGCTTTGGCACCTACCGCGCCGGGGCCACGATCACCACGCAGGCCGAACGTGGTGGGCTGTCTTTTAGCCTGAACCACGTCAAGACAGACGGGTTTTCCGCCCGTGACGGGGCCGCCAACACCGAACCGGACGGGTACGAGGCCACCCAGCTTAATTTTTCCGGCGACTATCAGGTCAGCGATACGCTGAAACTGGGCCTGTCGGGCTATGCGCTGAATTCAGAAGGGGATTTTGACGAATTCTTTGGCGACGGCCTGCCGCCGTTCGACGAATTCAACGCCACCAAAACCCGCGCGCTGCGGGCCTATGCGCACCTGCAAACCGGGGCCGTACAGCACACATTCTCGGCCACGACCTATAAGATCGACCGCCTTAGCAGTTCCAACGGTTTTGCCTCCTCGTTTCTGGGCAAGCGGCGCAGGCTTGACTATACCGGCACCTATCAGCGATCCGAGACGCTAAGCTATACGTTCGGCACCGATTGGGAGCGCGAAAGCTTTACCTCTGGCTTTGATCTGGGCGAAACCAACAATACCGGCGTCTTTGGCGAGGTGCTTTATGCACCCAGCGATGATCTCGATCTGGCGGCCTCGCTGCGCTATGACAACCATTCCACCTTTGGCGGCAACCTGTCGGGGCGTCTTGCGGCGGCCTATCGGCTGGGCGCGGCCACCACCCTGCGCGCTGTCGCCGCGACCGGTTTTCGCGCGCCGTCGCTTTATGAACTGAACAGCACGTTCTATGGCAATTCCGCGCTGCAACCCGAGGAAAGCACAAGCTTTGAACTGGGCGTTGAACAGCAATTGGGGGGGGGGTCGTTTATCAGGGCGACGGCGTTTCACACCAGTATCGACAACCTGATCCAGTTCGTCACCCTGACATCATGGCCCCTGCCCTTTACCGGGCAATATCAACAGGTTGCCGGCACATCGACCTCGCAAGGTGTTGAATTGTCAGGCGCATGGGTATTCAGCGACACCTGGAACCTGTTTGGCAACTATACCTATACCGATGCCGTGGATGCGGCCGGCGCACCCCTGCTGCGGGTGCCGGGGCATGATCTGGTACTGGGGGTCGACGCAAGGTTTGCCGGGGCATGGAACGGCAATCTGTCGCTGCGCCACGTGGCCGACCGACCGGCCGAGTTTGGCACGGTGATGCCTGACTATACGGTGGTCAATGCCGCCCTTAGCTATGACATATCCGACAGCGCCACCGCCTATCTGCGGATCGAGAACCTGCTGGACGAGGATTATCAGACCTCGGCCAATTTTGCAGCCTCGGGGCGGGCCCTGTACGTTGGTCTGCGTGCGGATTTCTAGAATCATACTCCCCCTCGCCATGCTGGTCCTGACCGGCATGGCGGTGGCGGCGGTGGTGGCGGCGGCCGGTCCTGCACCAGTGCCGCCTGTGTTGCCGCCTGTGCGGGTGGTATCCATCAACCTGTGTACCGACCAACTGGCGCTGGGGCTGGCGGCACCGGGACAGTTGATTTCCGTGTCCCGACTGGCCCATGACCCCGACAGTTCGGCCATGGCGGATGCCGCGCGCCACCTGCCAACCAACGGGTCGGGCGCAGAAGAGGTGTACCTTCTGGCCCCCGATCTGGTGCTGGCGGGCACCTATACATCGCCGGACACGGTGCAGATGCTGCGCAATCTGGGTATCCCGGTCGAAATCTTTGCGCCTGCGCAATCGTTACAGGACATTCCCGCATTGCTGGCCCGGATGGGCGCGGTTCTGGGGCGGGAACCGGCGGCACTGGCGCAGATTTCCGCATTCCGCGCGGCACTGGCACAGCTGGACGATGCCCCCGCTAACCGCCCCCGCGCGGCGCTTTATTACGTCAACAGCTATACGTCCGGCGACCGGACGCTGGCCGGTGACATCCTGAGCACCGCCGGCTTTGCCAATGTCGCAACCGAGATTGGGTTGCACCGGGGGGCCACCCTGGCGCTGGAACAACTGGTGATGCTGCAACCGGATGTGATCATAACCGGGCGCGACTATCCCGGTCAGGCCCGCGCCGAAGACAACCTGAACCACCCCGCCCTGCGCGCCCTGCCCGGCACCCGTCTGGCCGGAACCCTGACCGACCGTGACTGGATATGCGGCACCCCAAAGGTGCTGAACGCGGTGCGGATCATGCGCGCGCTGCGCCTGTCGGTCGAGGTCACACAATGAGGTTGGCAGGCGGGCTTATCGTGCTGGTGGCGGGGCTTTTCATATTGTCGCTGCTTAGCGGATATTCCAGCGCCGGGGCCTTTGACAGCCTGACGGCACTGGTGCGTGATGACGCCAGCCCCTTAAGCGTGGTGATGCGCGAAATCCGCCTGCCGCGGGCCTTGCTGGCGGTGATGATTGGCGCGTCACTGGGCCTGTCGGGGGCGGCGATGCAGGGGTATCTGCGCAACCCGCTGGCCGAACCGGGGCTGATTGGCATATCCGGGGCCGCCGGGCTGGGGGCCGTTCTGGCGATCCAAAGCGGTCTGGTGCTGATCTTTCCTCTGGCCCTGCCACTGGCGGCCCTGGGGATGGCGGTGCTGGCGGTGCTGCTGATCCTGGCGCTGGCCGGGCGGCGTGGCACGTCGATTACCCTGATCCTTGCGGGCATCGCCATTTCGGCGCTGGCCGGCGCGCTGACATCGCTGGTTCTGAACCTGTCGCCCAACCCGTTTGCCGCCGCCGATATCATCTTCTGGATGATGGGGTCACTGGCGGACCGGTCCTTTGCCCATGTGTGGCTTGCGCTGCCGTTCATGGTGCTTGGCTGGGGCATGCTGATCAGCCTGGGGCGGGGCCTGGATGCGCTGACCCTGGGCGAGGACGCGGCCGAGGCCATGGGCCTGCGCCTGTCACGCCTGCGGCTGATGCTGATCCTTGGTGTGGCGGCCTGTGTCGGGGCGGCCACGGCGGTGGCCGGGGCGATCGGGTTTGTCGGTCTTGTGGTGCCACATCTACTGCGTGGGATGGTTGGCGCGCGCGCCTCGGCGTTGCTTTGGGCATCAGCACTGGGGGGGGCGGCGATGGTGCTGGCGGCAGACATCGCGGTGCGCGAACTGCTACCGGCGCGTGACCTCAAGCTGGGGGTGCTGATGGCGCTGGTGGGGGCACCGTTGTTCCTGCATCTGATCTATCGGACACGAAAGGAAATGGCATGAGCCTGCTGACCTTGCGTGACCTTGACGTGACCCTTGGCAACCGCCGCGTACTGAACGGTATTTCACTGACCGTTCGCCCGGGCGAATGTATCGGCCTGATTGGCCCGAACGGGGCCGGCAAGACCACGTTGATGCGCGCCGCCCTTGGCCTGCTGGCGGGGACATGTACGGGCAGTTCGACCCTTGCCGCCCTGTCCCCGGCCCGGCGCGCGCGCGCCGCCGCGTGGATGCCCCAGGCGCGCGAAATCGCCTGGCCGGTTACGGTTGAAACACTGGTTGCGCTGGGGCGTATCCCACACCTGCCCCGTGGCACCACCCTGCGCCCACAGGACCAAAGCGCGGTGGACGATGCCATTGCCCGGATGGGGCTGGACCCGTTGCGAAACCGCATTGCCACACGGCTGTCGGGGGGGGAACAGGCGCGGGTTCTGATCGCCCGGACATTGGCCCAGGAAACCCCACTGTTGCTGGCGGATGAACCGATTGCCGGGCTTGATCCGGCCCATCAGATCGCCACCATGCAGGTGTTTGCCGGGCTGGCCCGGAGCGGCCATGCGGTGCTGGTGTCGCTGCATGATCTGGGGCTGGCCGCGCGCCACTGTACCCGACTTTTGATGCTGCACGACGGGAAACTGGTTGCCGACGGCCCGCCCGGCGACGTGCTGACCCCGCAAAACATGGCACAGGTATTTGGCATTTCGGCCTTTTACCGCGACACCGACGCCGGGCCGGTGTTTCAGCCGATGGAGGTGCTGAAATGAGCCTTGGCCACCCGCACCGGATGCTTGATTGGGCGCTGAACGCGCCAGTCACCACGGCCATCACACCCGGCCCGACCACACCCACCACCACCCTGCCCCAAAGAAAAGGACCACCGACATGATCCCCGAGGCCCTGCTGAATTTCCTTGACCGGGGTGGTGCCACGCTCTGGCTGATTGCGGCGCTGTCGGTGCTGACCCTTGCGCTGATCCTGTGGAAGGCGTGGCGGCTGGCGCTGATGGGGGCCTGGTCCGGGTCGGCCACCGCGCAGGCCGTCACGCTGTGGGCCAATGGCCAGACAGATACCGCGCTGGCCACGGTTTCAGGGCGCAGGTCACTGCGGGCGCGGCTGGCCCATACCGCCATGACCGCCCGCCTTGACCAGACCCTGAGCGAACCGCAGGCCCGCGAGGAAACATCGCGCCATGCCCGTGCCGACCTGACCGAGGCCCGCCGGGGCCTGCGCGCGCTTGAACTGATATCCACCATTGCCCCGCTGCTGGGGCTGCTGGGGACTGTGCTGGGCATGATCACCGCCTTTCAGACCTTGCAAGAGGCCGGCACGCGGGCCGACCCTTCGGCGCTGGCGGGGGGGATATGGGTGGCCCTGCTGACCACCGCCGCGGGCATGGCGGTGGCCATTCCCGCCGGTGTCGCCCTTAGCTGGTTCGAAAGCATCACAGACCGCCTTCAGGCCGATATGGAAGACGCGGCCACCCGTATATTCATCCGGGGCGGCCCCCGGTAATGTTTGCCTTTTCCCCCCCTCGTGTGCGCCGCCGGCCCAGCCTGACACCGATGATCGACGTGGTGTTCCTGTTGCTGGTGTTCTTCATGCTGGCCGCGCGGTTTGGTCAGGACATGGCCCTGCCGATAAGCACCGGCAGCGGCGGCGACATCCACTGGCAAGGGGCCCCGCGCCTGATCGCGGTCCACCCCGCCACCCTGTTGCTGAACGGTCTGCCCGTCAGCGCGGGCGCGCTGGCCGACCACCTTGGCCCGCTGATGCCCAAACCGAACGCACCGGTCCTGTTGCGCGCCGGGCCGGATACCGACCTTGCCCGGCTGGTGGCGGTAATGGATGCTTTGCGCGCCGCCGGATTTACCCGACTGATCATGGTTGAGTAGGGCACATGCAGTTCACCCCACTTCGCCCCAAACGCGCGCCCCGCGAAAACATCGTGCCGATGATCAATGTGGTGTTCCTACTGCTGATCTTTTTCCTGATGACCGCACAGATCGCCCCGCCGGAACCGTTTGAAATAACCCCTCCGCCGTCCTCGGGCGAGGCCGCAGCAGAGGGGCCTGCAACG
>DAOUPC010000232.1 GCA_030626365.1 Paracoccaceae bacterium | reverse complement strand
CGAGGCATCGATGCTTAAGGACAAGGGCACGATCATCCGGCAGCAAATCAACGATCTGGCCCGCCGGGCGGCGGGGCCATACGCACTGCCGTTCGCGTCCGAGTCGCTCGAGGGGGACAATGCGCCACCCATCGGGCCGGATTACGCGGCCCCCGTGGCCAAACAGTATTTCAACAACCGCAAGCTGTCGATCTTTGGCGGCAGCAACGAAATTCAGCGCGAGATCATCGCCAAGGTAAAGCTGGGGGATTACGCATGAACTTTGAACTGACCGAAGAACGCCAGATGCTTCAGGACACGCTGCGCCGGTTTCTGCGGGATCGCTATGACACAGCAACCCGCAACGCGATCCTTGATTCCGATACCGGGCTAAGTGCCGAAATCTGGGGTCAGTTGGGCGAACTGGGCATCGTTGGCGCGCTGTTTGACGAAAAACATGGGGGTTTTGGCGGGGCAGGTTTTGATCTGGCCGTGGTGTTCGAAGAACTGGGCCGCGCCGGTGTGGTTGAACCGTTTCTGGACAGTGCGGTGCTTGGCGGCGGGCTGATTGCGGCGCTGGGCAATGACACGCAGCGCGCGCTGCTGGACGAGGTGATTGGCGGCACGCTGCATCTGGCCTTTGCGCATGGTGAACCGGCCAGCCGCTATGACCTGGCCCACGTTGCAACCACGGCCAGTATGACCGGCGATACCGTCGTTCTGAACGGGCGCAAGGCGGTGGTGGTCAATGGCGAAGCGGCAGGGTTCTTGATTGTTTCGGCCCGTGAAAGCGGGGCGATTGGGGATGCGGACGGCATATCGCTGTTTGTGGTGCCTGCCGACAGTGACGGGCTGGAATTGCTGGGCTATCCGCTGCTTAGCGGTGGGCGCGCCGCCGAGGTTATGCTGAACGATGTGAGCGTCCCGGCCAGTGCCCGTCTGGGCGCGGCTGGCAAGGCATTTGCGGCGATCGAAGAACGCGCCGCTGCGGCCTCTGTTGCGCTGGCGGCTGAAGCGCTGGGGGCGATGGAAACCGCCGCCCGTCTGACCGGTGAATACCTGATGACCCGCAAACAGTTTGGCCGCCCGATTGGCAGTTTTCAGGCGTTGCAGCATCGGTTTGCCGATCTGCTGATCGAACTGGAACAGGCGCGTTCGGCCACGATCAACGCGGCAGGGCATCTGGCAGATGACGCACCGCTGCGCGATTTGCACATCAGTGCCGCGCGCAACCTGATTGGCCGCGCCGGGCGGTTGGTGGCCGAAGAGGCGATCCAGATGCACGGCGGCATTGCCATGACCCAGGAATACGAACTGGCCCATATCGCCAAGCGGATCGTCATGACCGACCATCGTTTTGGCGACACCGATTACCATCTGGAGCGGTTCATTGCCCTTAGCACCGCCTGAGTCCGAAAACGGCACCATTCAGGACAATTCCGGCTGTCAGAACACGATTGGCTATGTGATTGACCTGAACCCAGCCGATGGGGGGGCGGGGTGTTGGCTGGACCTTGGTGCGCCACACATGAACCGGAATGGGCTGATGCACGGCGGGATCATGGCGATCCTGCTGGATGTGGCTTGTGGCTATGCCGCATCCCTGTCGTTTGATGTCAAAACGCTTGCGCCGGTGCTGACCGTGTCGCTGAACATGCATTATGTGGCGTCGGTGGCAGATGGCCGGGTGTTGGCCATCGGGCAGGTAACGGGTGGCGGGCGCAAGATTTGTTACGCCACCGGCGAATTGCGCGACACCAAGGGCCGGCTGATTGCCAGCGCCGCCGGGGTGTTCAAGCGCATCAACCAAAGGCCCGCATCGTGATAATCTTGGCCCGGCATCAGGGATATACCCCCATATGACCGCCGCGCGCTGGCACCATTTTCTGGATGCGCAGGTGGCCCAGCGCCCCGGTGCGCTGGTGCTGAGCGACAATGGCGGGGCCTCGTGGGATTATGCGGCACTGGATCGCGCGTGTAATGCGGTGCGCGATGTGCTGGAAACGGCTGGCGTGCGCCCCGGCGGCCGGGTTCTGATCATCGCGGAAAATTGCGCCGCCGCTGTTGCCGCACTGTTTGCCTGTTCACGCCTTGGGGCCATTGCGGTGCCGGCCAATGCCCGCCAGACCACCCCCGAGATTGCCCGCATATCCGACCACGCGCGCCCCGCCGCCGTTCTGCTGACCAGCGCGGCCTCGCCGGATGCGGCGGTGCATGGGGCGCAGATGGGCGCGCGCGAAATCACCGGCGCGTTTGGGGCGCTGCACCTTGCCACCCCGTTTGCCAGCAACCCCGAGACCGGTGATGACGTGGCCGTCATTCTTTACACCACTGGCACCACCGGCCCGCCCAAGGGCGTGATGCTGACCCACGCGAACCTGATTTTCGGCGGGCGATCTTCTGTGGCGATCCGGGGTATGACGCGTGATGATGTGATCTATGGCGTATTGCCGATGACGCATGTGTTTGGCCTGTCCTCGATCGTGACCGGCGCGATGTATGCAGGCGCGCAGATCCGGCTTGAGGCGCGGTTTTCGGCGGCGGGGCTGTACCATGCGCTGGGGCGTGGGGTGACGTTGCTGTCGGCAGTGCCGCAGATGCACGCATTGCTGATGCAATATACCCGCGATCAGGGGTTTGATGCGCTTCAGGGTGCTGCGCTGCGCTATGTGTCATCGGGTGCGGCCCCTCTGGACCCGGAATGGAAACGCAAGGCCGAGGCGTTTTATGGCGTGGCGCTGCAAAACGGATACGGGATGACGGAAACCACCGCCGGGGTCTGCGTTACCCAAAGCCGGATTGGCGACCCCGACATATCGGTTGGCCCGCCCCTGCCGGGGGTCGAAATACGGATTGATCAGCCGGATGCGGATGGTATCGGCGAGGTGGCAACCCGTGGAGCGCATATAATGAAGGGGTATTACCGCAACCCCGAAGAGACGGCAAAGGTGCTGGACCCGCAAGGCTGGATGCGCACCGGCGATCTGGGGCGGATTGATGACCGGGGTTTTTTGCACATCATGGGCCGCCTGAAAGAACTGATCATTCACGGCGGGTTCAACGTTTACCCCCCCGAGGTAGAGGCCGCCCTGAATGCGCATCCCCTGGTGATCCAGTCAGCCGTGGTTGGCCGCATGGTGGATGGTGACGAACAGGTTGTGGCCTTTGTTCAGGTGGGCGACGAAACCGCGCCCGACCCCGAGGAACTGCGCCGTTTTGTGGCCGGGCAACTGGCCGGGTACAAACGGCCCGCGAAAATCGTAATGGCCACGACCCTGCCCGCCGCCCCGACAGGGAAAATTCTGCGCCACAAGTTGCTTGAGGTGTTTAACGACCAGCTTGGTTAGCGTCTGTATCTTACGACCGGCCAATCCGGCCAACCCGGCAAACAAAGGAAAACAGGCCTTGCCCCATTTTGTGATTGAATATGCGCGCGATATTGAAAACAGGTATGATATCAACAAGGTCATGCAAATCGCATTTGACAGCGGTGTCGAAAGCGGTGTGATGCAGGGCGTTGATATCAAGGTGCGCGCCCGCCCGTACGACCATTATCGTCTGGCGAACGAAGGGGATGATTTCCTGCATGTAGGCGTGTTTTTGCTGCAAGGGCGAACCGACGACCAGAAAGAACAGATCGCGGTGATTTTGCGGAAAAACCTTCAGTCCTATCTGGTTGATGTGGCCAGCATCAGCATCGATATTCGTGACATGAACCCGCAGGCCTATAAAAAGCGGGTTTTATAACGGGCGGTTGTTGCCCGGCGCTTCGCCCCCTGATCCTAGGCAAACGCCGTCTGGAAAAGGTCGGTTCCGTCTGGGTAAAGCCGCGATCTTAGCAGGACCTTGTTGGACTGCACTGCCTCGGCAATCCGGGCATAGTGGGTGCCGGCCCGTTCGGGGGCGCGTAACAGAACGGTTTCGGCATGGTCCAGCGCGCGGGTCAATTCGGCCTTGGCCTTTGGTACGGCGGCGGGCTTGATCGGTCGGTATGTCTGGAACCCTTTGCGGGTTGGCGGTGTCTGGGGGTCGCCATTCTGGACCATGATCCGGTCCAGTGCCGTTTCGACCGCGATCAGGGCCTCTTGTGCGCCGGCATAGGATGGCCTGCCGTTCAGAAAGTTAGCGGCCAGATGATAGGTCTGACGATAGCAGTCAAAACGATAGACCTGCCCGATTGTCTGGCACCGGCCAATCCCGCTTTTGATGATCTTTACGACCTTCTTTGTTGTGGCATTCGAAAACCCGGCAGCGCCGCCGCCGCCGGTCGTCATTCCGCCACTGCCACCGTCACCGCCGGAAAACACCGGAGAGGCAAGTGATACGGATAAAAACAGCGACAGGAATAGTGACAGAAACAATGACGGGGCAAGGCGCAGGCAATGGGGCATCGTCGGGTTCCTCATGTGTTTGCCCAGCCTAACACGATAGTCCGGTTTGCCCAAATGCCAACGGATACCGGGCCTTAGGGTCGGGACCCTAAACATAGACCCCGTTCGCCGCCTCGCGGATTGTGCGGATGTTGTCACCGTAAGGGGCCGGGTTATCGACTGATCCGCCCCGGAACACCGCCGAACCGGCCACCAGAACGTCCGCGCCGGCGGCCGCCATCAGCGG
>DAOUPC010000159.1 GCA_030626365.1 Paracoccaceae bacterium | reverse complement strand
GGAATATTATCGTGTTTCTTCCACGGGTTTTTGAGCTTCTTGCCGCGCAGCGAGGCAAACGCCCGGCTGACCCGCATCCGGGTTGAGCGGGGTTGGATCACCTCGTCTATGAAACCGCGTTCGGCGGCCACGAAAGGATTGGCAAAACGGTCTTCGTAATCGGCCGTGTGCGCGGCGGTCTTGTCGGCATCACCAAGGTCGGCGCGGTGGATGATTTCGGTGGCGCCCTTGGCCCCCATCACGGCGATTTCCGCCGTGGGCCAGGCATAGTTGAAGTCACCGCGCAGGTGCTTGGACGCCATCACGTCATAGGCCCCGCCGTATGCCTTGCGGGTGATCACCGTGACCTTGGGCACCGTTGCCTCGCCGTAAGCAAACAAAAGTTTCGCACCGTGTTTAATCACCCCGCCGTATTCCTGGGTGGTGCCGGGCAGAAAGCCGGGCACATCAACCAGCGTCAGGATCGGGATTTCAAAGGCATCGCAAAAACGCACGAACCGCGCCGCCTTGCGCGATGAATCGATATCAAGGCAACCAGCCAGCACCGTTGGCTGGTTGGCCACAACGCCAACCGATTGCCCCTCAAGCCGGATAAAGCCGGTGATGATGTTCTTGGCGAATTCTTCCTGAATTTCGTAAAAATCGCCTTCGTCGGCAACTTTGGTGATCAGTTCATTCATGTCATAGGGCGCGTTGGGGTTTTTCGGGATCAATGTGTCCAGGCTGGGTTCGACACGGCCCGGTTCGTCAAAGAACGGGCGCACGGGCGGTTTCTGGCGGTTGTTAAGCGGCAGGAAATCGACCAGGCGGCGCACTTCGGCCAGGGCTTCGACGTCGTTTTCAAAGGCTCCGTCGGCCACGGATGATTTGCGGGTGTGGGTGCTGGCCCCGCCCAGTTCTTCGGCGGTGACCACTTCGTTGGTGACGGTTTTGACCACATCGGGGCCGGTCACAAACATATAAGAGCTGTCTTTGACCATGAAGATAAAGTCGGTCATCGCCGGGGAATAGACCGCCCCGCCGGCGCATGGCCCCATGATCAGGGAAATTTGCGGCACCACACCACTGGCCATGATATTGCGTTGGAACACCTCGGCATAGCCCGCCAGGGACGCCACCCCTTCCTGAATACGCGCGCCACCGGAATCGTTGATGCCGATCACCGGCGCGCCGTTCTGCATCGCCATATCCATGATCTTACAGATTTTCTGGGCGTGGGTTTCAGAAAGTGAGCCACCAAATACCGTAAAGTCCTGGGAAAACACATAGACCATGCGGCCATTGATCGTGCCCCAGCCGGTAACCACGCCATCCCCCGCCGGGCGGTTTTCCTCCATGCCGAAATCAGTACAGCGGTGGGCCACGAACATGTCGAACTCTTCAAAGCTGTTTTCATCCAGCAGAAGGTCGATGCGTTCGCGCGCGGTCAGCTTGCCCTTGGCGTGCTGCGCGTCGATACGGCGCTGTCCGCCGCCCAGTCGCGCGCCCTTGCGCCGCTCTTCCAGCTCGGAAAGGATATCTTTCATGGTTCAGCTCCCCTTTGAAATGTTGCCGGACCATAGCCCAGGCAGGGCCGGGACCAAAGGTAAAATCGGAATATTTGCAAACTGTTTGCTGGCGCATACTTGTTAAGTGCAAAGTTGCTAATGCTCAACAAGGGGTCCGGGAGGTGTCAAATATCATAGGGACGTCAGAAGGTGGCGGGACATTTTGACCTGACGGCATTTCTGACAATGGTAGACAAGCAGGGAGCCGTCACCTAACCCTTAGACATGCAACCGATTTCCGGCCGGCGGTTTCTGAACAGAACCGTGCCCCCCCATATTTTAACGCTTATCCTGCTGTCGGGCCTGTCGGCCCTTGGGATGAACGTATTCCTGCCCTCTCTGCCCAACATGACCGTGTATTTTCAGACCGAATACCGGACGATGCAACTGTCTGTGGCGCTGTATCTGGCGGCCAACGGGGCGTTGCAGATCCTGATCGGACCACTGGCCGACAAGGTCGGGCGCCGGCCCGTGATCCTGTGGGGGCTGGGCCTGTTTTTGCTGGCCACGCTGGGCTGTATTTTCGCCCCCACCGCCGAGGTGTTTCTGATCTTTCGGATGTTACAGGCCGCAGTCGCCGTGGGTGTCGTCCTTAGCCGGGCAGCGGTCCGTGACATGTACGCACAGGATCAGGCGGCCAGCATGTTGGGGTATGTCACCATGGGCATGGCCGTGGTGCCGATGATCGGACCGGCCATTGGCGGGATGCTGGATGAGGTATTTGGCTGGACCGCGAATTTCTGGCTGTTGTTTGGCGCGGGCGCGCTGACGTGGGCCATGACATGGGCAGATTTCGGGGAAACCGCGCATAAAAGCGGCAAGACACTGGTGGCACAGTTTCGCGAATACCCAGAGTTGCTGAAATCACCAAGGTTCTGGGGCTATTCGCTGGCGGCGGGGTTTTCGTCGGGGGCATTCTTTGCCTATCTGGGCGGTGCGCCCTTTGTGGGAACGGTTGTGTACGGGATGGAACCGGCCACCATGGGCATCTATTTCAGCGCGCCGGCGCTTGGGTATTTTGCCGGGAATTTCCTTTCGGGGCGGTTTTCGATGCGGATTGGTATCAACCGGATGGCGCTGTGGGGCAGCCTGATCGTTTGCTTTGGCATTGCCCTGTCGCTGGCGATCATGGTGATCGGCTACGGCTCTGCGGTCAGCTTTTTCGGGTTTATGGTGCTGGTGGGGCTTGGTAATGGCCTGACAATCCCCAATGCCACGGCCGGGGCCCTGTCGGTGCGCCCAAACCTGGCCGCCACCGCCGCAGGGTTAAGCGGGGCGATCATGCTGATCGGCGGGGCCGCGCTAAGTGCGCTGGCGGGGGCGGTGCTGGTGCCGGAAACCGCGGCTGTGTTGTTGTTGGTCATCATGCTTATCACTTCCGCGTTCGGGGTGGCGGCGATCTGCGTTGTCTTGTGGCGGGAACGGCAATTGGCGGGGTACTGATGACTTGCGATTGCAGGTTTGCAAATGTAGCATAGAGAAATCGCAAAACTGCAAAGTCGGGGTGTCGAATGGCCATCCAGAAACTCTATGCCGGGGCCAAGCTGCGTGAAATACGCACGCGGTTGGGCCTGACGCAAAAGGATTTTGCCGCCAAGCTGGGCGTGTCGCTGCCCTATCTTAACCAGATGGAAAACAACAACCGGCCGGTCAGCACCACCGTGGTGCTGGCGTTGGCGCAGGAATTCGGGCTGGACGTGACCGAGTTAAGCACCGGCGACGGCGAACGGCTGGTGTCAGACATGCGCGAGGCGTTGGCCGACCCGGTATTTGCCGACACCATGCCCCCGCTGGCCGATCTGCGCCTGACCGCATCGAACGCCCCGGCCCTTGCGCGGGCCTTTCTGGAACTGCACCGATCCTATCGCCAGACCCATGAACGCCTTGCCTCGCTGGACGAGGCACTGGGGCGCGAAGATGCCCGCACTCAGGCCAGCCCATGGGACGAAGTGCGTGATTTCTTTCACTATTGTGACAACTATATTGATGCCGTTGACCGTGCCGCCGAACGCTTTGGCATGCAGGGGCACGGCCCGGATGCGGCCCCGCGTGACACGCGCCCACACGATATGCACAGGGTGGCGCTGGGTTGGCTGGGCGACAACAATGTACAGGTCAAGATGACCGATCAGGGCCCGCTGCGCCAGTATGATGCGGCCAGCAAGACCCTGCATCTGTCCGCCCGCGCCGCCCCCGAAACGCAAGGGTTTCAACTGTTGCTGCAAGTGGCCCTTCTGAAGCAGGATCAACTGCTCGAGGCGACGCTGGATTTCGCCCGCTTTCATTCACAAGAGGCCCGCGACATCGCCAAGATCGGGCTGGCCAACTATTTTGCCGGGGCCGCCCTCATGCCTTACCGCGCATTTCTTGCGGCAGCACAGGAATGTCGCCACGATCTGGAATTGCTGGCCAACCGGTTTGGGGCGTCGATCGAACAGGTGGCGCACCGCCTGTCGACCCTGCAACGCCCCGGTGCCAAGGGCATCCCGTTCTTCTTTGTGCGGGTCGATCAGGCCGGCACAATCACCAAACGCCACAGCGCCACGCGGCTGCAATTTGCCCGCTTTGGCGGGGCCTGCCCGCTGTGGAACGTGCATCGCGCGTTTGAAACGCCGGGGCATTTCCTGCGCCAGTTGGCCGAAACCCCGGACGGGGTCCGTTACATCAGTCTGGCGCGGGATGTGTCCAAACCCGGCGGTTCGTTCGGCGCGCCGGTGCGGCGCTATGCCATCGCTTTGGGTTGCGAAGTGCGCCACGCCGGGTCACTGGTTTACGGCGACAATCTGGACGTCAACAACGCCAGCGCCTTTGAACCAATCGGCATTTCCTGCCGGATTTGTGACCGCAAATCCTGCCATCAGCGATCAGTGCCACCGCTGGAACGCCGGCTGACCATCAATATCGATGAACGCGGTGTGCTGCCCTATCAGGTTGATTAGGCAAGGCCCCGGGAACCGCCCCTGCCCTAACACGGACATTCCGCGAATTCATGGGTTGCGCTTGGTAATGCCTTCGGCAACCTTGACCAAAGTAAGATGAAAGAGGCCAGCATGTTCCAGACATTTGACGTTACCGCACGGCCCGAACAGGGCCCGCCCCGGCTGGTATTGTTACGCCAGGAACTGGCGCGCGCCGGACTGGACGGGTTTTTGGTGCCACGCGCCGACGCGCATCAGGGCGAATATGTTGCCCCCCACGACGAGCGGCTAAGCTGGCTGACCGGGTTCACCGGGTCAGCGGGGTTTTGTGCCGCCCTCACCCATGTGGCCGGGGTATTCATTGACGGGCGTTAGCGCACACAGGTCAAGACACAGGTGGCGGATGTGTACACGCCCGTGCCATGGCCGGACATATCGCTGGCCACCTGGCTGAAACAACACCTGCCCGATGGCGGGCAGGTTGGCTATGATCCCTGGCTGCACACGGTCGATCAGATCGAACAGGCAAAAGGCGCGCTGAGCGGCAGTGGTATCACCCTGGTTCAGTGCGATAATCTGGTGGATCGCATCTGGGCCGATCAGCCCGCCCCACCGATGCGGCCAGTCAGGGCACACCTGATGGAATTTGCCGGTGAAACGGCGGCAGACAAATGCGCGCGCCTGGCCAGTGGGCTGCGCGATGCAGGGCACCAAAGTGCGGTAATCACCCTGCCGGATTCGATCATGTGGCTGCTGAACATTCGCGGCACCGATATTGCACGCAACCCGGTCGCGCATGGGTTTGCCATCCTGCATGATGACGGGCGGGTTGATCTGTTCATCGCCCCGCAAAAGCTGGGCGGGTTGGACGGGCATCTTGATGCCTCGGTCACAGCGCGTGATCCGGCGGATTTTCTGACCCATCTGGGCACATTGGACGGGCCGGTCAGGATTGATCCGGCCAATGTGCCGCAAAAGGTGGCCGATGCCCTGGGCGATGCGGCGACCTGCGGTGATGACCCCTGCGCCCTGCCCAAGGCCCGCAAGAACAGCGCGGAAATCGAAGGGGCCGCACAGGCGCATCTGCGTGACGGGGCGGCGATGGTGAACCTGCTGGCATGGCTGGACGCCCAACCGCCCGGCACGGTGAACGAAACCGACGTGGTCACCCGCCTGGAGGCATACAGATGCCAAGATAACGCCCTTCAGGACATCAGCTTTGAAACGATCTCCGGCACCGGCCCGAATGGTGCAATCATGCATTACCGGGTTTCGCAGGACACCGATGCGCGCCTTGAAAACGGGCATCTTCTGGTGCTGGACAGTGGCGGGCAGTATCTGGACGGCACCACCGACATTACCCGCACAATCCCCATCGGCACACCGGGCCGCGATGAATGTCTGGCCTATACGCGGGTGTTGCAGGGGCTGATCGCCATATCCCGGCTGCGCTGGCCCGTGGGGCTGGCCGGGCGCGATATCGAGGCGATTGGCCGGGTGCCGCTGTGGCTGGCGGGGCAGGATTTCAACCATGGTCTGGGCCACGGGGTTGGCGCATATCTAAGCGTACATGAAGGCCCGCAACGCCTTAGCCGGGTCAGCCACGTGCCACTTGAACCGGGCATGATCCTGTCGAACGAACCGGGCTATTACCGCGAAGGGGCCTTTGGCATCCGGCTGGAAAACCTGATCGTGGTGCAGGGCGCGCCGCTGCTGGCGGGGGGCGACGATGAGCGCACCATGCTGGACTGGCGCACGCTTACCTTTGTGCCGTTTGATCGCCGCCTGATCGTGCTGGACATGCTGAGCGGCCCTGAACGCGACTGGCTGAATGCCTATCACGCAAAGGTTGCCCAAAGGATCGGGCCACGGGTGGGCAAGGCCGAAAAGCTGTGGTTGGATGGGGTGACTGCGCCGCTGTGATGCGGCGCATATCGCGTTTCACGGGGCGGCAACACATTGGCCAATCACATAAAAACCCGGCCTGAAACGATGAACAGCCCGTGGGCGCGGTTCAGATCACCACGCCCACGGGCCATTTATTGTCGGATATGTACCCGCTTTACTGAACCGGTTTGGGCACTGGAAACGTCCAGCTGCCATCCAGAATCCCGGCGCGCGGCTGGTACATCCGCGCGACATAGTTCCAGCCTGCGGTTATCGGCAGACAGTTGATCCGGTCGTCATCGCATCCGCCGAAATTGATGGTGAATGACCCGTCATCATTGGCTTTTGCCGTGACATTGTTAAAGCTGTAAGCG
>DAOUPC010000091.1 GCA_030626365.1 Paracoccaceae bacterium | reverse complement strand
CTGTCCGCCCCTTCCGGTCACGCCAGACAAACCGGCCATAGGCCAGCCCCGGATGGGCCTGTAACCCGTCCGGAACGGCGGCGATTTTGGCATCAACCCCGTTGGTCATGTCATGCAGCGCGATCCGGGCCTCGGCCAATGCCTTGTGCCCGCTATCGACCAGCGGCAACATCCGTCTGGCACTGGACATATGCCCATCCCACAACATCCGGTCCAACCGCGCCACGTGGTGCGCCCCAAGCAGGGTCTTATAGGACTTAAGATAGGCGGCATGCTGGCCGGACCCCATTGGCATGGTCCGCCAGGCCACAACCAGCCCGGCAAAGGCATCCCCTTCGTTTCCTTTCGCAATCAGGGCCTTTGCGTGGATCAACACGCCCTCGGCCCCCTGCGGCGGTTGCCCGGCGAAATACCCCACGATCCGGTCTGGCCCGGCGCTGTTAAATGCTGGCTCGCTCTTTTTTCTCAACCAGGCCAGCCCCGGCCAGTCGGGGTGCCGGTCAAGGAAATCCGTCACCTGCTCTGCGGTGCCCCGTCCGGCCCTTAACCGGTGCCATTCGATCAGATCGTTTGCCAATGACCCGTCGGGCCCTGCCGCCTTCAACGCGCCGGCCCACTCACCTGTGCGCATCTGTTCCATCGCACGACCCAACCGGTCGGCCTCGTTCCCGGCTTTAACGGCGGATACCGGCAACCAGAACAACGCACAGAAAAGGATAACCAACGTCAGAATACGCGTCATCGCTTGCAATTCCCAAAAAACCAAGGATAAGGCCTTTGACGATACCCTGTGTTCGCCTGGATCAAAATACCAAATCCTGTGCCTTGGGGGATCAGCGGCAAACTGCCCGCACTGAAACGCAATTTCTAGGGAGCGCTCCCATGTTCAAAGGCTCAATGACAGCCCTCGTCACCCCGTTTCTCAATGATGCGCTGGATCTGGATACGCTCAAACAACTGGTGGATTGGCAAATCAGCGAAGGCACCACCGGGCTTGTTCCGGTCGGCACCACGGGCGAAAGCCCCACGTTGACCCATGAAGAACACGAATGCGTGGTCGAAGAGGTGGTAAAAGCCGCCGCTGGCCGGGTGCCGGTCATCGCCGGGGCCGGGTCCAACAACACGGCCGAAGCAATCCGCTTTATGCAGTTCGCACACAAAGTCGGTGCAGATGCCGCCCTGGTCGTGACCCCCTATTACAACAAACCAACCCAACGTGGCCTGATCGCGCATTACACGGCGCTGCATGATTGCTGCGACCTGCCGATCTTCATCTACAACATTCCAGGCCGCTCTGCCGTCGACATGACTGCGGCAACAATGGGTGAACTGGCAAAACTCCCCCGGATCATCGGGGTCAAGGACGCCACCGCCGACATGACCCGTGTCACCGAACAGCGCATGTCGTGTGGCCGTGATTTCATCCAGCTATCCGCCGAAGATGCCAGCGCACTGGGCTTTAACGCGCATGGCGGGGTTGGCTGCATCTCGGTCACCGCCAACGTCGCCCCCCGCCTCTGCGCCGAATTCCAGGCGGCCATGCAACGTGGTGACTATGCCAAAGCACTGCAATACCAGGACCGGCTGATGCCCCTTCACGTGGCAATCTTTACCGAACCGGGGCTGGTGGGTGCCAAATATGCGCTCAGCAAACTGGGCCTCTGCCAAAACGAGGTCCGCTCGCCCCTTGTCGGGCTTGAGGACAGCACAAAGTCGGCCATCGATGACGCCATGGCGCATGCGGGCATCCTCTAAAATACCGGCATCTCTTCTTCTGTTGAAAATATCCCGGGGGGTGCGGGGGGCTGGCCCCCCGCATTCTTACCGCTTGCCGTAATACAGACCCACCACATGCTCGGCCTCGGCAAAGAATAACCAACGCGAGGCGGCAACGCCCGCCAGATGGCTGACCACAGCCACAGCCGCAATCATATGACCGAACGGCAGCATCAGCAGGACAATCGGCAGAACCACCATCAGGATCAGCGATATCACCCTCAGCTTGGTGCTGTGCTTGCGCCCCACCACATAAACCATCTCTCTCAGCAGGTAATTGCTGCCTGTGTGGGGCGGCTCAAATGCCCTTACCTGGCCAATTTCACCCAGACCGGTTGCGGTGGCCATCGTCGTGCCCGACGTGGCAAAGGCCCGGTCCCCCAGCATCCAATGGGCAACCTGAACGATCCCCGCCAGCGCCAACAACCCGGTGGCCCAGCGTGTTTGCCCGGCCAGCAACGCACCCCCGGCCAGTGAAATGCTCAGAAACATCACAGGCGTCATCGGCATATGCCAGCGCGGCACGGTTTTCAGTTGGGTATAAATCATCGACGTGGTGAACACGGTGCCAAGGCTAATCAGCGCCCCGACAACACCGACCACCGACCAGCGGGTTGCCAAAAACACCAGCCCCGCCCCGAACACGGCCATTACCAGCAATGCAATCACCGCGGCCCAGCCTTCCCGGCTTAGCCAACTGGTGCGCCACTGGGTAAACGCCTTCATTGCCCGTTCGGGATGCCCCAGATGAAAGGTCGAGGCCAGCAAACCACCAACAGCCAGCACATAGGCGATGGCAAACAATGCGAATGCGACCCCGCCGGTGACCGCCGGTTGGCCAAGGCCAAGCCAGAACAACAGACCAAATCCCAGACCTGACAGGGTGGAAAACAATATGACGGATGGTGCCGGATGCATCAGATTTTCTCCAGTGTCTTGTCTAGCCAGGCCAAAAAGCCTGTTGCTTCTTCAGCGACCGGTGCCAGCAATGGTGCCAGCACATCAATTTCGCCAATCATCTGGTCCTTGGGCCGGGGCGGCAGATACTTGTTCACCGGCCTTGTGCCCATTTCCGGCATCAGATCCATACCACCGCGCGCCGCGACAAGCTGGCTGACCGCGCTGTCGGGATCGCCCAGATCGCCAAAATGGCGCGCCCCCGAAGGGCAGGTACGCACACAGGATGGAATACGGTCTTCTTCGGGCAGGTTTTCGTTGTAAATCCGGTCAACACACAGGGTGCATTTCTTCATCACCCCTGCGGCGGCGTCCAGTTCGCGGGCCCCATAAGGGCAGGACCAGGCGCACAGGCCACAACCAATGCAGTTGTCTTCGTTGACCAGAACAATCCCGTCCTCAACCCGCTTGTAACTGGCCCCAGTGGGGCACACGGTGACGCAGGGCGCGTCTTCGCAATGCAGGCAGGATTTGGGGAAATGGATCAGTTGCGCGGCACCATCTTTGGGCTGAACCTCAAAGCTATGCACGCGGTTCAGGAATGTCCCCGACGGGTCCGCGCCGTAAGGGTTCTGATCGGACAGGGGCGCGCCGTAATTTTCGGTGTTCCAGCCTTTGCAGGAAATCACACAAGCGTGACAGCCCACGCAGGTATCCAGGTCAATGACCAGACCCATTTTGCAGTCAGTTGATGCGGGAAGCTGTGTCATTATTTACCCTCCTCACGGTCGGCGCACACAATAATCCTGGGGCTCATTTGCCGACCTTCCATTTCAGTTCCTTGGGGCCGGTCCCTATGGGCGAGGCGATCGGGGCAAGCGCCGGCTGGCTTTCAGCCGGGGCCGCCACCTTTTCGATCTTCACTTTCAGGTCAAACCACGCGGCCTGCCCGGTAATCGGGTCCGAGTTGGCCCAGCGCAGCCCATCGCCCTTGGCAGGCAGCAATTCGTGGATCAGATGGTTCAGCAGAAAGCCATCGGTTGCCTCGGGTGCGTCATGTTCCAGCGCCCAGGCCCCTTTGCGTTTGCCAATCGCGTTCCATGTCCACACCGTGTTGTCGTTCAGTGCGGCCATCTCCATCACCGGCACGGTTATTTCGCCGTGTGGGGATGTCACGCGCGCCCATTCGCCATCGCTTAGCCCATGTTCACGCATCAGCTTGGTTGGCAGGTACAGCGGGTTGCGCCCGTGCAACTGGCGCAGCCAGGCATTCTGCGAACCCCAACTGTGATACATTGCCATTGGCCGCTGGGTCAGGGCATTGACGCTAAAGCCTTCGTTGCCTTCCTGATCGGTTTCATACCAGATCGGCAGCGGGTCCATGGTGGTCTTGATCCGCTCGCGCAGGTGATCAGGCGGCTGGTTTTCCCCATGGCCTTCGGCGGCCAGTTGGAATTTGCGCATCGGTTCCACGTAAAGCTGAAACAGATAGGGCTGGGGGCTGTCAAACAGACCCATATCAACCGCCCAGTCCTGATAGGCCATGTTCCACGGTTTGTAATAACTGGCCTCTTGCGGGATGTGGGACACAAAGAACCCGCCATTTTCGATATAGCGATCCAACTGTTCAGGGTTCACATCTCCGCGCCCGGTCTTGGTGCCGTCGCCGCGCCATCCCGCCAGCGGGCCGATACCCGGCTTGCGTTCGTGGTTGACGATATAATCGGCGTAATCAGCGAATTTCTGGCTGCCGTCCTCGTTGACAAAGCCCGGCAGGTCCAGCCTGGCCCCCAACTCGCACAGTACCGACTGAAACCCGCGCACATCGCGATCAGGTTCGATCACCGGCCAGCGGATGGCGTCAGCCAGCCCGTCTGCCTCGCAGATAGGGCGGTCCAGAAGTGAGATACAGTCGTGGCGTTCAAGATACGTGGTGTCGGGCAGGATCAGGTCGGCATAGGCCACCATTTCCGAACTATAGGCATCCGAATAGATAATCCGCGGGATCACATATTCGCCATTCTCGTCCTTGTCCGTCAGCATGTCGATCACACCGGATGTGTTCATGGACGAATTCCACGACATGTTCGCCATATACATGAACAGCGTGTCGATCTTATAGGGATCGCCCGCATGTGCGTTGGAAATCACCATATGCATCAACCCGTGGCTGGACATCGGGTTGTCCCAGGTAAACGCCTTGTCGATCCGCGCCGCGCTGCCATCCTCTTTCAGCAACAAATCTTCCGGTCCCTGAACAAAACCCAGATGCGGCCCGTTCAGCGGCTTGCCCGGTGTGACCCCGCAATGGGGTTTCGGGTGTATTTCGGCGGGCTTGGGATAGGGCGGCTTAAAGCGGAAACCACCCGGCACCTCTACCGTGCCCAGCAGGATTTGCAGCACATGCAGCGCGCGGGCGGTCTGGAACCCGTTGGCATGGGCCGAAACGCCGCGCATAGAGTGAAAGCTGACCGGGCGACCGGTCATGGTCTTGTGTTTTTCACCCCGGAAATCTGTCCATTCGATATCCAACTCGAACGCCTCGTCAAAGGCCACGCGGGCAATTTCGGCGGCGATGGCACGGATGCGCGTGGCGGGGATGCCGCACCGCTCGGCCACTGCCTCGGGGGCGTATTCGTCGGCCAGATAGCGTTCTGCCATCATGTGGAACACCGGAACATGGGTGATGCCAGCCGCCCGGTGGGTGGCAGACAGGTCAGGGCGCACGCCAGGTTTGTCGAATGCGGCCAGCTTGCCGGTTGCGCGGTCAATCACCAGCGGCTTGCCGTCATCATCGCGCAGGAACAACCCGTGATCGGGCGAACTGGTGTCACCATTCACCAGTACCGGCGCATTGGTGAATCGGGCCAGATAATCAAGGTCGATCTTGCCGGCCTTCATCAGCACATGCACCAGCGCCAGAATGAACAGCCCGTCGGTGCCCGGCGTAATGCCCACCCATTCATCAGCCACCGCGTTATAACCAGAGCGGATCGGATTTACCCCGATCACCTTTGCGCCGCGCGCCTTGATCTTGCCAATACCGGCCTTGATCGGGTTGCTGTCGTGGTCTTCGGCCACGCCAAACAGCAAGAACAGTTTGGTGTGATCCCAGTCCGGCTGGCCAAATTCCCAGAACGCGCCGCCCATCGTATAGATGCCCGCCGCCGCCATGTTGACCGAACAGAACCCGCCATGCGCCGCATAGTTCGGCGTGCCATAATTCTGCGCCCAGAAGCCCGTGAAACTCTGACTTTGGTCACGCCCGGTAAAAAACGCGAGCTTTTCCGGGTTCTCTTTGCGAATCGGTTCCAGCCAGTCGGTGGCGATTTGCAGCGCCTCATCCCAGCTGATTTCCTCGAATTCGCCCGACCCGCGCGGGCCAACCCGCTTAAGGGGGGCGCGCAACCGGGATGGTGCGTTGACCTGCATGATTCCGGCGCTGCCCTTGGCGCATAGTACACCCTTGTTCACCGGATGGTCCCTGTTACCTTCGATATAGGCAACTTTTCCGTCCTTCATGTGAACGTTTATCCCGCAGCGGCAGGCACACATGTAACAGGTGGTCTGACGCACCTCGTCAGATACTTTGGGCGATGTGTCGACAGTCGGTTGCTGGTACGCCATTTATTTTCCCCTGCGATATTCGTCGGCAAGTTAGATCAACACATATAGAAATGCGAATACTTTTTTGAATGTGTGAATGTGTTGCATGTTTATCGAGCCCGTTACATGCGCCTGTGGCGCGAAATGAATGGGGCTCAGGTAAGGGCTGATCTTGACGTTGGGGGCCATTACTGGCTCCCTCAAGGGAACCAGGAGGATTGGATGTCGGTACTTGATAATGCGTATTCAGTGGCCCGCGCCCGTGCCGCACGGGTGGTGTTCCCTGAAATGGACGACCCGCGCGTGGCCGAGGCCGCGCAGACGTTGGCCACGCAGGGGTTGTGCAGGCCATTGCCACTGGCCGCGCCGTCGGACGCGCAGGTCAGCGCGTTGATGCGCACACGTGGCTGCAAGGAAAGCTTTGCCCGCAAGCTGATCGCCAAACCCCTGTACCGGGGTGCGGCAATGGTCGCGGCGGGCGAAGCGGATGTGCTGGTGGCCGGGGCCGATGCCCCCACGCGCGAGGTGATCAAGGCGGCGGGCATGGCCATTGGGCTAGCCGATGGGGTCAGTACGCCATCGTCGTTCTTTCTGATGATCTTTCCCGACGGGCGCGAATTGGTATTTGCCGATTGCGCCGTCAATGTCGCCCCCGATGCCGCCCAGTTGGCCGATATCGCGCGGGCCTCGGCCAGTTCTGGCGCGGCGCTTTTCGGGTCGGCCCGCGTGGCGATGTTGTCATTTTCAACCGGCAGTTCCGGCAACGGCGGGTCCGTCGATAATGTACGCACCGCCGCGCAGGCCACCGGGTTTGCCGGGCCGATACAGGCAGATGCGGCGCTGAATGCGCGCATTGCCAGCATCAAGGGGATTGATCCGCCAGAGGCCAATGTGCTGGTGTTCCCGTCCCTTGATGCAGGCAACATTGCCTACAAGCTGTGTCAGGAACTGGGCGGCGCACAGGCGCTGGGGCCATTCCTGCAAGGCTTTGCCGCCCCCGTTTGCGACCTTAGCCGCGGGGCCGGCGTTGACGATATCGTCAACGCCACCGTGCTTGCCATCGCAATGGGGGCGGGCAGTCAGACCTGCTGAGGCTTCATGTCTGCGGCGTCAATCCCGGCCACCTCGACCGGATTTTTCATCGCATCACGGCGGAATGGTTCACCCAGTTCCTGATTGATCATCGCCTCGATCAGGGTGGTGATACCGTTTTCCATCTGGTCCCTGACGGCCTGAGAAAGCGCCGCCGTCAGTTCGTCCATGGTACGTGCCACGACGCCCTTCAGCCCGCAGGCATTGGCGATCCCGGCATAGGACACGCCCGTGCCCAGTTCGGTTCCGACAAAGTTGTCGTCATACCACAGGGTCGAATTGCGCTTTTCCGCGCCCCACTGATAATTACGGAATACGATCTGGGTCACGGCGGGCCATTCCTCGCGGCCAATTGCCGTCAGTTCGGTCACCGCAATGCCAAACGCCCCGTCGCCACTGAACCCGACAACCGGCACATCCGGACAGCCGATCTTGGCCCCGACCACCGATGGCAGGCCATAACCGCAGGGACCAAACAGACCCGGTGCCAGATATTTACGGCCCGAGCCAAAGCTGGAATAGGCGTTGCCGATGGCGCAGTTATTGCCGATGTCGGATGAAATGATTGCCTCGGCTGGCAGCGCCGCCATAATCGCCCGCCACGCCTTGCGCGGGCTTAGCCAGTCGGGTTTGTCTGCGCGCGCGCGCTGGTTCCAGGTGGTGCCGGGGTCGTCCTCTTCGTGGTCCATGCTGGACAGTTCCTGCGCCCAGGCCGATTTGGTCTGCGCAATCAGCGCCTCGCGCTCACCCCGCCCGGCGTCACCGGCGCTGTCGCCCAGCCGATCAAGGATGGAGCGCGCCACCTTGCCGGCATCGCCAACAATACCCACGCTGACCGCTTTGGTCAGGCCAATCCGGTCCGGGTTCAGGTCAACCTGAATGATCTTGGCATCGCCCGGCCAGTAATCGATGCCATAACCCGGCAAGGTCGAGAACGGGTTCAGGCGTGATCCCAGCGCCAGCACCACATCGGCCTTGCTGATCAGTTCCATCGCCGCCTTAGAGCCGTTATAGCCCAAAGGCCCGGCAAACAGCGGGTGCGATCCGGGAAAGGCATCATTGTGCTGATAGCCAACGCAAACCGGGGACGACAGGCGTTCAGCCAGCGCCATAGACGCATCAATCGCGCCTGACAGGATCACCCCGGCGCCGTTCAAAAGCACCGGAAATTTGGCCGCTGACAACAAATCCGCGGCCTCTTGCAGGGCGACATCCCCACCACCGGGGCGTTCAAACCCGACGATGGCAGGCAGGTCGATATCAAC
The DNA here is from genome assembly GCA_030626365.1 of Paracoccaceae bacterium. Classification (GTDB taxonomy): domain Bacteria; phylum Pseudomonadota; class Alphaproteobacteria; order Rhodobacterales; family Rhodobacteraceae; genus NVQY01. The sequence goes on along the minus strand of DAOUPC010000091.1, from coordinate 749 downwards.
AACTTGGGTAAACATATCACGCGGCACGTTGATCTGCGCCGGAGCCGAGGCACGCCGGGCATTCATGATCACCCGGTTCAGCACTTCGGCGATACGGGACGGATCGCGCACCTCTTCCTGATAACACACCATATCTTCGAACATCTTCATCTGCTCGACTTCCTGAAACCCGCCCTGACCAATGGTCTTGTTGGCCGCCTGCGGTGTCACCAGCAACAGGGGCGAATGGTTCCAATAGGCGGTTTTCACGGCTGTCACAAAGTTGGCGATACCCGGGCCGTTCTGGGCGATCATCATCGACATCTTGCCAGTGGCGCGGGTATAGCCATCGGCCATCATCCCGCCGGACCCTTCGTGCGCACAATCCCAGAACGTGATGCCCGCCTTGGGGAAAATATCGGAAATCGGCATGAACGCCGAACCAATGATGCCGAACACATTATCAATGCCATGCATTTGCAGCGTTTTTACAAAGGCCTCTTCGGTTGTCATTTTCATAGCGCGCGCTCCTGTTCGATGCGGTTGATCCGGGCTGTTTGCCGGATGGATCTGGCCTTGGGTTTAGGCGCTTGGCCAAGGGGCGGTTAGGGCCAGTACGCCAAGCCGGATAGGTCCAGAAATGCCGCCACGTGCGGGCGGGGGAAACCGCCCCTATGCCCCAAGCGCCTGCGCAATCCGCGCAATCCCCGGTGCAATCCGTGCCGCCGCAATCGAAGAATAACCCAGACGATAGAAATGCCCCGGCCTGT
>DAOUPC010000131.1 GCA_030626365.1 Paracoccaceae bacterium | reverse complement strand
CAAGTGCGCGCACCCACCCCGGCAGCGCCTTTTGGGCGGCCAGCCAGTCCTTGGCATCGGCCGCATCCAAAGCTGTCGCCGCAATCTTGCGATAATCCGCCAGAAGGTCGGAAAATTCAGGGGGCAGATCAGACATCGCCGCCGCGCGGGACGAAATCCGCCCCTCGGCCATCTTGAATTCTTTTCTGGCTTTCCCAAGCGGCACGGCATCGCGGATCAGCATGTCGATCTTGGTCATCGCGACACGGGCAAAATCCAGATCGTTATCTTTGGCCCCTTGCGTGATATCCGCGATCAGTTGCTTGCCCTCGCCAACCCGGTCCGGCATCAGCGCAAGTGCGGCCTTGATCTGGTCCAGCTTGTCTTTCAGTTCCTGCAACAAATCCTTGCTGGTCTGTGTATCGCTGACCACGGTCCCGGACTGTTCCTGCGCTTGGGTTTTTCTTTTGGTGCCCGCCTCGGCGATAAGTTTCAGCAGGGCCGCGATGGCTTGCTTGGCCGAATCGTAATTTCCGGCCTCGGCCTTTTCGGTTGCGAATGCCCAGACGGCCCGCATTTTCTGGGTGTCGCCCTTGCCAGCCTTCAGCGCTGTTTCAAGCTTGTCCCGGACTTTTTCGGCGAACGCATCCCATTTGTCTTTGACCGGGTCGCCATCAGGGACCGGGTCGACATCGGCTTCGGGTTGCTCGGTTTCTTTTTTGTCGGACTCGAATTCTGATCCGTCGGGGCCCAGAATGGCCACCTTCATCGAAATCTTGTTGTCGCTGAAAAAGGCCCGGCATTTCTTTTTCATCCCGGCTGGTGGATCGATTTCGCAGGTGAAGGTCAGCAGGCTGCCGTCGACCATAAGGGTGCCATAACAGGATTTGGCCACCTCGACGCCATCTGCTTTGCGCGCCTGTTTATAAAGCAGTTCACCATCTTTCTTGCGATGTATGACAAGCGCCGTATTTTCCGGCTTTTTGCCCAGCGCGAGACCGAAATTAAGGGGTGCCTTGCGCGCCAGCCCAAGCAATTGCTTTAATTCTTTTACGGATTCCATGTCCAACGGCATATTACACGCTCCAAGATTTTTTGATCAAACGGGCCTTTCAACGAAGTAGCCCACCGCACTGTGATGCGCCGAGGGCATAAAGTTGAATGTGCAATACAACAAATCGTCCGTCCAGAGAAATTTCTGTGTGGGCGTGGGGGTATGGCGGGTTTTCGGACAAACCACAGCGGCCTTCACAGGGCATCTGGTGGACATGAAACAGGTCTTATTTCATCCAGTGCAGGCTGTCTTTTGTGCGGGGGGTGGTTGGGTTGTATTCGGCGCTGACCCACCCGCAATAGCCGCTGTTGTCGATGGCCCTGAACAGCGCGGGAAAGTCGATTGGGCCGGGACCCGGTTCGGCCCGGTTGGGGGCGGCACCCAGTTGCACATGCACGGCCTGCGCGCCAAAGCGGTCCCATATACGGGCCGCGTCGTGATGAATGACCTGCGCATGATAGCTGTCATATTGCAGCCCGACATTGGGGCGGTTGACCTGGGTCAGAACCTTGGCTGCCAGATCGTAATCATCCAGAAAATACCCCGGCTGATCGCCCGGATTAAGCGGCTCGATGGTGAACCCCTGATCTGGCGCAAGGTCGGCGGCCCATTGCAGGTTTCGCACAAAGGTTGCCTGTGCCTCGGGGCCTTTGACGTACCCGGCCATGATATGAATCAGCCCGGCCCTCAGTTCGCCCGCATAGCGCAGAACGCGCCGGATATCATGTTCAAACCGTGCCTCGTGACCGGGCACCGCGCCATAGCCGGGCGTGCCGCCGGTATAGTTCGGCGGGGGCGCGTTGATCAGCACCAGTTCCAACCCGTTGGCCAGTAACGCGCGGCGCGTTTCCCTGGCGGCGACATCATAGGGAAACAGGATTTCCACCGCCTTGAAACCGGCATCGGCGGCGGCGGAAAAGCGGTCCAGATAGGGCAGTTCAGTGAATAACAGCGAAATGTTGGCGGCAAATCTGGGCATTGGGGTCGCCTACATCGTTTCCAGGCAATGCCGTCGAAAGGCACGTTTCAACATGTCCAGTTCCGCGCGCAGCAATTCCACCTCGGCGCGCAGATCGTCGGTTATCGCTTCGCCCGCCAGCAGTGTGAAATCGCCCAGTTTGGTGTCATCGGTCCCGTCAATGATCAGGAACGTATGCACCCCGTCGGCCACCGCGTGGGGGGGGATGGGGATCAGCAGGTCCCAGGTGCCCATCCCGTCACTTTCCTGAAGGTCAACAGAATCAACGGGTTGATCAAGATAGGTCACACGAATATCGGGGCGCATGCCTGTATTGTCTGAATCCTGGATGCGCCCTTTCCAGCGGTTATTGCGAAAATGGATTTTGGTCAGGGTCAGGTTGCTCATGTTAGGTCTCCTAGGGTCAATGGGTCCTGACCCTAGCCCGTTAGATTTCTGCACGCCGGTGGCGGGCAAAGGTCAGGTCACGCAGAACCACCTGGTTCATGTCAGGGGCCTCAAATATCAGGTCCAGCCAGATACGTTCGATCCGCTTTTCGTTCAGTCGTGAATAGGCCAGGTCAAATTCAACCATCACATCCTCTTCGTTCAGCGGCAGTTCACGGACGATCTGTTCGGTGTTGGGGCCATGTTTGATGTTCAGCCGGGCAAAGATTTCCAGCGGCTTTTCGGTCTCTATGATGGTATCGACCCGCAACAGATGCGCCCGCGTCAGGCCCTGCGTCGCCTCGTTCGGCAGATCAATCACCAGCGACAGGAATGAGCCGTCGAATTTGAACACATCCATGCGCAACCCATAGGGGGCCAGATCCTCTTCGCGGGTATTGCGCAACTGGCGCAGTGTCAGTTCTGAATGACCGCAGTCATGAAACAGGGTCACCTCGTCCCCCAGCATGGATTTGGTCGGAACCGAACTAAGCCCCAGAACCGGCAGCGGGCCACGCCACAATTCAGGGCGCCAGGACCAGTCGGTGCCATGTGGTTTGAAAAAATAGGACGACCCGATCATTGGCAGTGCAAGACGCCCGTCGGCCACATGGATCAGCCGATCCAGATGTGTGCGCATTTGTCGGGCCTGATTGCGTTGCACCCGCAGGTTCGACAATTTGGTTTCCCCCGCCTGCCGGGCCGCGGTCTGCCATTTGCGCAATGTGCGCCCTTGAAACAGCCGATCCATTATCTTGCCCATTATTCTTTATTCTTCCGATCAAGACACACGCGGCCAGGGCCGTTTGTTCACAGTGTTTTACGGCTCAGGTTTCCGGCCACCATCCCTGACACTATGTAACGAAAGGATTTCGGTCAAATAAACCACCAATCGACATGGCTGGCGATTTTCTTTGGAAAAATGCGGTAATTTTTGCCCTGTCATGTCCGCCCCAGCCCACAAAACAACAGCCGGGCCACGGATGGCACGGCTGTTCAATTTCACAGATACGAAAGTCATGCCTAAAAATGGGCCTTAAAGATCCATATAGATGTGTTTTTCTTTCTTGGCACCGGGGTGGGTAACGGCCCCCATATAGGTTGCCCCGACCTGTTGCGCATATTTCCACAGCGCACCCGAGGCATAGATGGTGTCGCGCGGCCCGGCCCAGTCGGCCTTGCGGGTCGCCAGTTCTTCGTCGCTCAGGTCAACCGAAATGCTGCCCTCGATGGCGTTCAGGGTGATGATGTCGCCGTCTTTCAACAGGGCAATCGGGCCACCGTGGGCGGCCTCTGGTCCGACGTGACCGACGCAGAAACCACGGGTCGCACCCGAGAACCGGCCATCGGTAATCAGCGCCACCTTGGCCCCCATGCCTTGTCCCGACAGGGCCGCCGTGGTGGCCAGCATTTCGCGCATTCCCGGCCCACCTGACGGGCCTTCGTTGCGAATGACAAAGACATCGCCTTCTTCATAGGTGCGGTTTTGCACCGAATCGAACGCATCCTGTTCGCATTCAAACACCCGCGCCGGGCCGGTAAACACGATCTGGTTGCCGCTCATCCCGGCGATCTTAACAATCGCGCCTTCGGGGGCCAGGTTGCCCTTAAGGCCAACAACACCACCAGTGGTCGAAAGCGGGTTTTCCACCGTGTGAATAACGCGGCCATCGGCCTCGCCTTCGATCTTGTCCAGTTCTTCGCCCATGGAATAGCCCGACGCGGTCATGCAATCTTCGTGCAGCAGACCGGCCTTGCGCAGTTCCTTTAGCACAATGGGAACGCCGCCGGCTTCGTAAAGGTCCTTGGCGACATAGGCCCCACCCGGCTTTAGGTCGACAAAATAGGGCGTGTCGCGGAAAATTTCGCAGACGTCATCAAGATAAAATTCGATCCCGGCCTCGTGGGCCATCGCCGGAAGGTGCAGACCGGCGTTGGTGGACCCACCCGTACAGGCCACGATACGCGCCGCATTTTCCAGCGATTCGCGGGTGACGATGTCACGGGCGCGAATGTTCTTTTCGATCAGGTTCATCACCGCCTCGCCGCTGGCGATTGCATAGTGATCCCGGCTTTCATAAGGCGCGGGCGCGCCGGACGAATTCATCAGTGCCAGGCCAATTGCCTCGGACACACAGGCCATGGTGTTGGCGGTGAACTGACCACCACAGGCCCCGGCTGACGGACAGGCCACGGCCTCTAGTTTTTCCAACTCGCAGGATGTCATATTGCCCGCCTGATGCTGGCCGACGGCCTCGAACACATCCTGAATGGTCACGTCCTTGCCGTTGATACGACCCGGCAGGATCGACCCGCCATAGATGAACACCGACGGGGTGTTCAGCCGGATCATCGCCATCATCATGCCGGGCAGGGATTTGTCACACCCGGCCAGACCAACGATGGCATCATAACAATGCCCGCGCATGGTCAGTTCGACCGAATCGGCGATGCATTCGCGGCTGGCCAGTGAACTGCGCATACCTTCGTGGCCCATGGCGATGCCATCCGTCACGGTAATGGTGGTGAATTCACGCGGGGTGCCGTCGCCGGATTTCACGCCCAGCTTGACCGCCTGCGCCTGCCGGTTCAGCGATATATTGCAAGGGGCCGCTTCGTTCCAGCAGGTGGCGACACCGACCAGCGGTTGGCCAATTTCCTTTTCGCTTAGCCCCATCGCATACAGAAATGCCCTGTGCGGTGCCCGGGACGGACCTACGGTGACGTGGCGGCTGGGCAGTTTGGATTTGTCGAATGTGCGCTCGGACATGGCTGAATTTCCTCAAAATATGGTCCCGTTTGCAATAACGGTGCGCCCGGACCTACACAAGTGTGATCGCCAACAGGCGACATCATGCACCAGCGATCCTTGAAATCAAAAGAACCCACGCTTACCGTTTATCATCTGCCAGCGTGGGTATTTCCGGCAGTTGGGCAGCATTTCTGGGCTGGGGGCGAATCATCGGGGGCGAATAATCCGGGGCCGGCGATTTTTTCGTTCATCTGGAAGCATTCCAAACGCCAGCAGTTGTCGGGCATCTGAACGGGGTCGCAGAATTGTTGCGGTTTTCACAACTTGCAGCCATGAAGGCAGGGGCACCCGGCCCGGCAACCGTGGCGGGTCCGCAAGACGGGAAAGCACAAGACGGGGAAATGGATGCCTAGGCCGGATTATCACGCGCATGAACAACTGGTTGGACCGGCCCGTCCGGCCCGGTCACTCTGGCGGCTGATCGTTGGATTGCTGGTTGTCGGGGGGGTGGTTCTTGGTCTGAACATAGTGGCCAATTCGGTTATCCTTTCGCTGGCCCCGGACTATTGGTTGTCGGAATTTGCCGCACCCGACATGCAGGGCGACGCGCCGGTGTCGATGCTGATCTTGTTGGCCAGTTTCGGGTTTGTAATTGCCGGTGTCGCGGTGGCGGTGTCAGCGGTGCAAAAGCGCCGGTTTCAGGGGGTGGTTGGCCCCTTGTCACAGGCGTTGTCGCAGTTCTGGCAAGTGTCACGGGCCTTGATTTTGTTGGCGGTTGTGCTGTTTGTGCTGCCGCCCTGGGATATGGGCGCGGCGTTTGAACAGAACATGGCCTTTACCCCGTGGCTGTTGTTGTTGCCGGCCTCTCTGGGGGTGGTCCTGATCCAGACAAGCGCCGAGGAAACCCTGTTTCGCGGGTATCTTCAGCAATCTCTGGCGGCACGTTTTTCCAGCCCTGTGATCTGGATGGGCCTGCCGTCCGCCTTGTTTGCATTGGGTCACTATGTGCCCGACGAGGCGGGTGAAAACGCGATCCTGATTGCCTTGTGGGCCGGGGTATTCGGTTGCCTGATGGCCGATCTGACGGCACGGGCGGGCACCCTTGGCCCGGCTATTGCGGTGCATCTGTTCAACAACATTGTTGCTTTGCTGCTTATGGCCATGCCCGGCGCGCTTAGTGGATTGTCCTTGTATCTTGTCCCGTTCGCGATATCGGACATTGAACCCATGCGTGCCTGGCTGGCTGTGGACTTTGCCACAATGCTGGTTACCTGGCTTACAGCACGCCTTGCGCTTAGGCGCTGATTGCATTTCACTGCTCAGAGGCTTATCTGAGCGCCTGAACACCCGGTCAAAGGCAGTGTAATGAACTGGATCACAAACTATGTCCGCCCGCGGATCAACTCGATCTTCTCGCGCCGCGAGACACCCGAGAACCTGTGGCACAAATGTAAAGAATGCGGAACCATGCTGTTCCATCGCGAACTAAGCGATAATCTGAACGTCTGTACCAACTGCGGTCACCATATGGCCATCTCTGCGCGGGCGCGCCTGACGGCGTTGTTTGACGGCGGTGTGTTCGGCGAAATCGATGTGCCTGAACCGGTGGCGGACCCGCTGCAATTCCGTGACCAGAAAAGATATCCGGACCGGATAAAGGCGGCGCAAAAGGCAACCGGCGAAAAAGATGCGATGCTGGTCGGGGCCGGGGAAATCGGGCGCACACCGATCATTGCCGCCGCGCAGGACTTTTCCTTTATGGGCGGGTCGATGGGCATGTATGTCGGCAACGCGATCATCGCCGCCGCGCAAGAGGCGGTGAAACTGAAACGCCCGCTGATCCTGTTTTCCGCCGCCGGGGGCGCGCGTATGCAGGAAGGCATCCTGTCGCTGATGCAGATGCCACGCACCACCGTTGCGGTGCAGATGCTGAAAGAGGCCGGGCTGCCCTATATCGTCGTGCTGACCCATCCCACCACCGGGGGGGTCACCGCATCCTATGCCATGCTGGGGGATGTCCATATCGCCGAGCCAAACGCGCTGATCTGTTTTGCCGGACCTCGGGTCATTGAACAGACGATCCGTGAAAAGCTGCCCGAAGGGTTTCAGCGGGCCGAATACCTGCTGGATCACGGAATGCTGGACCGGGTGACCAAACGGACCGACATGCGCGAGGAACTGATCACCATCACCCGCCTGTTGCTGGGCCTGTCGCCAGCCGTGCGGGGCGATTTACCCCCGCCGAACCCTGATGAAATTGATGCCGCGATGCCCGCCACGGCCAAAGAACAGCCCCCGGCAGACACCCCCGCGGAAAAATGACCGCGCCCACCACCGCGCCCACCTCTGACCTCATCCTGCAACGGATGATGGCGCTGCACCCCAAGATCATCGATCTGACGCTGGATCGGGTGTGGCGATTGCTGGACGCGCTGGGCAATCCACAGGATGCCCTGGCACCGGTGATCCACATCGCCGGACCCAATGCCAAGGGAACGAAACAGCCGATGAT
>DAOUPC010000147.1 GCA_030626365.1 Paracoccaceae bacterium | reverse complement strand
CCGAGGCACTGGGCCTGACGGTGCGCCACCCTGTTTCACTGAAAGGGCTACCCGAGCAGGATGACTTTCGCGCGTTTAAGGCGGATATCGCCGTGGTGGTGGCCTATGGGCTGATCCTGCCACAGGCGGTGCTGGATGCGCCCACGCGCGGGTGCCTGAATATCCACGCCAGTGAATTGCCACGCTGGCGCGGCGCGGCCCCGATCCACCGGGCGATCATGGGGGGGGATGCAACCACAGGTGTGTGCATCATGCAGATGGAGGCAGGGCTGGATACCGGTCCTGTTCTGCTGCGTTCGGTGACGCCCATTCAGGCCGAGGAAACAACCGGGCAATTGCACGGACGGTTGTCGGGCATGGGCGCGGCGCTGATTGTCGAGGCCCTGAACCGACTGGACGATCTGGAGCCTGCGCCGCAATCCGAAAACGGCGTGAGCTATGCGCACAAGATCGACAAGGCCGAGGCGCATGTGGACTGGACCCGCCCGGCAGCGGACGTTGACCGCCTGATTCGCGGCCTGTCGCCCTTTCCCGGGGCCTGGGCCATGATTGCCGGTCAGCGGGTGAAACTGCTGGGTGCGCGGTTGGTGCCGGGGAATGGCACACCGGGGATGGCACTGGATGATGCGCTGACGGTGGCCTGTGGCGCGGGTGCCGTACAGATGACCCGGTTACAACGGGCTGGCAAAGGCGCGCAGGATCAGGCAACATTCCTGCGCGGTTGGCCGGTTCCGAAAGGCACGCAGCTTTAGGAGGCATACATGTTTCCCACCATCATGGGCACGGTCGTCATTGCCGGGATTATCGGCTATTGGGCCGAAAAATCCGGGTTCACCCGGAACGGGTATCTGCAATCCATCATCATCTGTGTGGGCGGGGCATTCCTGTTTTATTTCGTGCGGCTGATGTTCGGGATCGGCTTTGGTTCGGCCGGGGTGAATGCCATCGTTTCCTCGGTTGGGTCGCTGGTAATCGTGCCGTTTCACTGGCGCAGGAAATAGGGGGCGGCGATGATGAGCATCATTGCATTGATCATCATAGGTGCCGCCGCCGGTTTTCTGGCAACCCGGTTCATGAAGGTCGAAACAGACGTGATAACGACCGTCATTATCGGCAGTGCCGGGGCGTTGGTCGGGGGGCTGATCCTGCGTGCGTTGATAAGCGTGATGGGCTGGTTATCTGGCTTTGTCGGGGCGGTTCTGGGGGCGATGCTGTTGATCTGGCTGTGGCGGACATACGTTCGCAGGTGATCCTTCAGAACGGCGATTGGACCCGAGCGTTTTCTGCCCTAGACTATCCGGGCACTGAAAATCGAGTCCCCTGATGAAAATTCTTGCCGCAATACTGTTCCTGTTGTGCCTGCCCGTTACCGGATGGGCCGAGCGCGTGGCGCTGGTTATCGGCAATTCGAAATACACCTCGGTGGCCCCTCTTGATAATCCGCAAAACGATTCGGCGGCGGTGTCACGCGCATTAAAGGCACAAGGGTTCGAGGTGATGATTGGCGACAATCTGGGCCGGGTCGAGATGCGCGAAACCCTGCGCCGGTTCCGTGCGATGGCCGACCGGTCAGATATTGCGCTGGTTTATTATGCCGGGCACGGGATCGAAATTGCCGGAACCAACTATCTTATCCCCGTCGATGCCCGGCTTGAGGATGAACGGGATGCCGGTCTGGAAATGATCGAGGTCGATCTGGTACTGCGCCAGATATCGGGGGCGCATACGCTCAAGATGGTGGTGCTGGACGCGTGCCGGAACAACCCCTTCGTGGTCAAGATGCAGCGCGAGGGTGCCAGCCGCAGCATCGGTCAGGGGCTGGGCGATATTCGTTCAAATCAGGCCGATACGCTGATTTCCTACGCCGCCGCCGCAGGGGAAGTCACACCAGATGGGCAGGCCGGGGAAAATTCGCCCTTTACGGCGGCGTTTCTGGCGGCCCTGTCCGGCCCGCCGATGGATGTGCGCCGGATGCTGGGTCAGGTTCGCGATCAGATGCGCCTGTCGGTGCCCGGTGCGGCCCCGTTTGTCTATTCGTCGCTGGGGGGCAGCGAATACGTTATCAATCCACGCAGTTCCGGGGCGGTGCCTGCTGTCGCGGTCCCCGCTATCACGGCCCCGCCCAAAAAAGACGCGGGCGGGCGGTCCATCTCGCTTGATTTTGTCAGGATCGACAGGAATGGAAGCATCGCCGAATGGGATGAATTCCTGATCCGTTACGAGGCCCAGTCGGCCCATCCGCTTTATGCCTTTGCGTTGGAAAAACGGGCGTCGTTGCAGGGCGTGACAACGTCATCAAGGGCCCCGGTTGCAGCCGTTACCTTACCGGCCCCAGCAACTGGCGATAAGGTCAGTTCAGCCCCCGCGACACCGCCAGTATCGCCGCCTGCCTTTGTCGTGGTGCCCGCCATGACGGTCAAACAGGCGGCACAGTCATTGCAGACGGCGTTGAAAGACCGGGCCTGCTATTCCGGGCGGATCGATGGCGATTTTGGTCGCAACTCTAAACGGGGTCTGGCGGAATTCTCAAGACAGGCAGGCGTGCCGGTAACAATGCCACCATCACCGGACGCAAGCCAGCTTTGGGCGGCGCTGGAAATTGTCAGCACATTCCCCGATGTCATATGCCCATATGTTGCCCCCCGCCGCACACCGCCAAAACCCGCCAAGCGAACATCGACTGCGCCCGTGGCCGAGCAAAAGAAAAAGCCGCGAACCCCGGTATTCAGCACATTGCCCTGCCCGAAAGCAGAGGACCTGAAACTGCGCCGCCCGGAATGCCACTAATCCAAAGCCATCTGGAATACCTGCGAAAGTTCTGAAGAACCACGTGGCCCAAAGAAATGCCCGGACGTGGCTTGTTTCAGAGCTTTCCTTTGTTATTTGGTGGTGATGGGCCTACAAGGGCCCCTCTGATCAGCCACGGGAATAACCGACATGAATTTGCTAGGAACCTTCATCAAGCCGATGCACAAGGAAGGCATTAAATTCGTTGCAATTTTTGCCGCTGTTACGCTTGGTCTGTTTCTGTTTTCAGAGGCTCTGGGCTGGATCGGCGTTATCCTGACCATCTGGTGCTATTATTTCTTTCGCGACCCCGAGCGCGTGACCCCCACCCGCGACGGGCTGATCATCAGCCCGGCTGACGGGATCGTGTCACTGATCGAGCCCGCAATTCCCCCTGCCGAACTGGGCATGCCGGATCAGGCGCTGACCCGTGTCAGCGTATTCATGAGCGTATTCAACTGCCACGTAAACCGCACCCCCATCGCCGGTGAGATCACGGCAATCGCCTATCGCCCCGGAAAATTCCTGAGCGCGGATCTGGACAAGGCAAGCGATGATAACGAGCGCAACAGCCTGCGTATCCGCATGCAGGATGGCCGGGATCTGGCCGTGGTGCAGATTGCCGGTCTGGTGGCACGACGCATCGTTTGTTTTGTGAACCCCGGCGCGCAGATGCAAACCGGAGAGCGGTTCGGGTTGATCAGGTTCGGTTCAAGATTGGACGTTTATCTGCCCGACGGGGTCGAGCCAGTGGTCAGTGTCGGGCAAACCATGATCGCCGGTGAAACCGTGCTGGCAGAGTTGGGAACGCCGGACAATGGCGCCGGATAAGGGTGGAATGATGCAAGTGCCCACTGAAAAGTCGAAAGCAGATTTTGCGCTGCTGCAATTGTTGCCGAACATGCTGACGATTGCCGCCATTTGCGCGGGGCTGACAGCGATCCGGTTTGGTGTACAGGGTAATTATCTGCACGCCGTCCAACTGATCCTGGTGGCCAGTGTTCTGGATGGTCTGGACGGGCGGCTTGCCCGGCTGTTGGGGGCGGACAGTAAAATGGGGGCCGAGTTGGATTCGCTGGCGGATTTCCTGAAGTTCGGCGTTGCCCCGGCGCTGATCGTCTATTTCTGGGCTTTGCAGGACCTGCGCGGCGCAGGCTGGATCGCGGCGCTGGTGTTTTCGGTGTGCTGTGTTGTGCGGCTGGCGCGGTTCAACGTGGCCGGAAAGTCCGAGGATTCGGATGGTACGGGGGCCTATTTCGTTGGCGTGCCGGCACCCGCCGGGGCGTTGCTGGTGATGCTGCCGATGTATCTGTCCTTTGCCTTCGATGATGTACAGCTTTTGCCGGCGATGGTTATTAGTGGTTATGTGGTGGTTATCGGGTTGCTGATGATCAGCAACATCCCGACATGGTCATTCAAGACCACCAGAATTTCCCGTGGAAACGTGAAATATTTTCTTGTCGGGTTTGCCTTTGTCGCCGCGGCGGTGTGGACATTTGCATGGATAACGCTGTCCGTGGTGTGTTTTGTCTATGCGGGCATGGTTGTCAAAACGCTGCTGACATCACGAAAATCTGCCCGCACCTGAAGGCGGTTCGCCGGTCCTGACCCTAAGGCTTGAACGGTTTCATGCCCGCACGTGCCAGTTCGTCGGCATGTTCGTTTTCTTCGTGCCCGGCGTGGCCCTTGACCCATTCAAACGTGACATCATGGCGGGTCTGCGCCTGGTCCAGCCGCCGCCACAGTTCGGCGTTTTTCACCGGCTTTTTGGCCGAGGTTTTCCAACCGTTGCGTTTCCAGCCGTGAATCCACGAGGTCACGCCATTTTTGACATAGGCGCTGTCGGTGATGATGGTGATGGTCGAGGGGCGCTCCAACACCTCAAGCGCGTTGATCGCCGCCAACAGTTCCATGCGGTTGTTGGTGGTGTCGGCCTCGCCGCCCATCAGTTCACGTTCCTTGACGATCTTGCCGTCGTCGATTGCCCGCATCAGAACACCCCAGCCGCCGGGGCCGGGATTGCCGGAACAGGCACCATCCGTATAAGCAAACAATTCAGTCATGGGGCAATTCCCGCAATATGCGCGGCACCTTGAATTCAACGTCTTCAACGGCCGTCTGCACGAGTTCGACGGTCACGTCAAACCGGTCGCGAAAGGCATCGATGACTTCGTTGACCAGCAGCTCCGGGGCCGAGGCCCCCGCCGTGATACCGATACTGGAAATGCCCCCAAGGGCACGCCAGTCGATATCATCCGCACGCTGGACCAGTTGCGCATAGGCGCAGCCTGCCCGCGCGCCCACTTCGACAAGGCGGCGTGAATTGGACGAATTCGGGGCCCCCACGACCAACATGGCGTCAACCTGTGGCGCAATCGCGCGCACCGCTGCCTGCCGGTTGGTGGTGGCATAACAGATGTCTTCCTTGTGGGGGGCGATAATGGCCGGGAACCGGTTGATCAGGGCCGCAACGATGTCAGAGGTGTCATCGACGCTAAGGGTGGTCTGGGTGACAAAGGCGATGTGGTCGGGGTCGCGCACCGTGATTGTTCCGGCATCCCCAACAGTTTCGACCAACAGCACCTCGCCTTTGGGCAACTGGCCCATTGTGCCAATCGTTTCCGGGTGCCCCTTGTGACCGATCATGATGATCTGCAATCCGTTTTCCGCGTGGCGCTGGGCCTCGATATGGACCTTGCTGACCAGCGGACAGGTGGCATCCACGTAAACCATGTTGCGCCGGGTGGCCTCGGCGGGGACGGATTTTGGCACGCCGTGGGCGGAAAAGATCACCGGGCGGTCGGTGGGCGCTTCGTCCAGTTCCTCGACGAACACCGCGCCTTTGGATTTGAGGGAATCGACGACAAACTTGTTATGCACGATTTCATGACGCACATAGACCGGCGCGCCCCATTTGCTTAGCGCCAGTTCGACGATCCTGATGGCCCGGTCAACGCCTGCGCAAAACCCGCGGGGCGCGGCCAGATAAAGGATCAGAGGGGGTTTTGGCACGTGCGGGCTCCTTTGGTTGCGCGGGGGCAACCCAGGGACTGGTAAGGCTTTGCCGGGGGATGGTCCAGAGGGGGTATCGCCGGGCGAATCGTTTGCATGCCGGGGAATGGGGAATGGACGGGAACCGGCGCGGGGCCGGTTCCCGAAAAACTTACTGGCCGCTGGCCAGGGCAACATTGCTGCTGCGTGGTTCAGCGGGCATCTCGCGCGGGGGGCGACCGATCACATCCTTCAACTCATCCAGTTCGATGAAATTGTCGGCCTGACGGCGCAATTCGTCCGAGATCATTGGCGGCTGGCTGCGGATGGTTGATACCACCGACACACGCACGCCCTGACGCTGAAGGCTGGCAACCAGCGGGCGGAAATCCCCGTCGCCGGAAAACAGCACGATATGATCCACACGTGGTGCCAGTTCCATGGCGTCCACGGCCAGTTCGATATCCATGTTGCCCTTGACCTTCCGACGCCCCATGCTGTCGGTGTATTCCTTGGCCGGTTTTGTCACCATCGTGAACCCGTTGTAATGCAACCAGTCAACTAGGGGGCGTATGGGCGAATATTCATCGTTTTCGAGCAGAGCGGTATAGTAGAACGCACGCAGCATCTTTCCGCGGCGCATGAACTCTTGGCGCAACAGCTTATAATCGATATCAAATCCCAACGCCTTTGCAGCGGCGTAAAGATTCGAACCATCGATGAACAGCGCGAGCCGTTCGTCTTTGTAAAACATTAGATTGTCCTTCCGGCAGAACATTTCGCCGTGGTGTTCCGTGAGTGGCTGCTTAAATGAGCGAAATAGTATTAATGTGGCAAAATGATATCGCTAAAATAAGCATTTTTGAATGTATCGCAAGTATAACCACCAATGAAAGCAGGCCAATCATGACTGATCCCCGGCCAAGTGTGCTAATTGGTTTGGGTGGAAACCTACCATCCGAGGTGGGGCATCCCGCGCAAACGCTTTCAGCTGCAATGAAAAATATGAATGACGAGGGTTTGACGGTACGGGCAGTCAGCCGGTTTTTCCGCACGCCCAGTTTTCCTGATGGAATGGCCCCAGATTACGTCAATGCCGTCGTTTGCGTCGCCAGTGACCTTCCTTTGCCTGCCATACTGGCCGCGTTGCACCGAATCGAACACCGATTCGGGCGGGTCCGCGAGGAACGGTGGGGCATGCGCACGCTGGATCTGGATCTGCTGGCGGCGGGGCCAGCCATTCTGCCCGACAGATCGATGTTTCAGACGTGGCATGATTTACCGCAATCGGGTCAGACACGGGTGGCCCCGGAACAATTAATCCTGCCGCACCCGCGGCTTCAGGATCGGGCATTTGTGCTG
>DAOUPC010000127.1 GCA_030626365.1 Paracoccaceae bacterium | reverse complement strand
GTGCCGTCAAAGCCGATAACACTGCTTAGTGTATCGCTTGATTTGGCGCAGGTCACCATTTCGTCCATCAATCGTGTGTCACACAGGGCAAGCGTCACCTGGGCCTTGTCGACAATCTTGCCCAACTCGCCAGCGCGCAGCATCGGCATGGTGTTGATCACCACCGCCCCGGCCTTGGTCGCGGCCAGCCAGCAGGCCACCATGGCGGGGTTGTTGGCCGACCGGATCAGCACCCGGTTGCCGGGCTTCAGCCCGTAATCCTCGACCAGCGCGCGGGCCAGCCGGTTGGTCCAGTCGGTCAGTTCCTTGTAACTGCGCAGGCGCCCGTTGCCGATCAGCGCGGTGCGGTCCCCCATCCCCTTTTCCACTATCTTATCAGTCAGCTCGACACCGACATTGATGTAGTCAGGGTAATCAAACCCACCCTGCGGCAGATCCGGCCACTGATCGGCCGGCGGCAGGTTGTCACGGCTGAACGTGTCCTCGTGTCCACTTGGTCCCAGCATTATTTTGCCCCTCCTGCGGTGGCCCTTGCAATCACCACCTTTTGCACATCCGACGCCCCCTCATAAATCCGCAACGCGCGGACTTCCCGATACAGGCTCTCGACGATATGCCCCTTTCGCACACCATCCCCACCATGCAACTGTACCGCCGCATCAATGACCTTTTGGGCGGTTTCGGTGGCATGCAGCTTGGCCATCGCGGCCTCGCGTGTGATGCGCGCAGCCCCCATATCCTTGGCCCAGGCGGCGCGATAAACCAGCAACGCACTGGTATCTATCCCCAGCGCCATGTCGGCAATATGCCCCTGTACCATTTGCAGATCAAACAGTGGTGCGCCAAAAACCTCGCGCGTGGCGGCCCGCTTCAGGCTCTCGTCCAGCGCACGCCTTGCAAACCCCAGCGCGGCCGCGCCCACGGTCGAACGGAACACATCCAGCACCGACATGGCAATGCGAAAACCGCTGCCCGCCTCGCCAATCAGCGCATCCCCCGCCAGCTTCACATCCTCGAACTTCAGCCTTGCCAGCGGATGCGGTGCAATTACCTCCAGCCGCTCAACCATACTTAATCCGGGTGTGTCGGCCGGCACCAGAAACGCCGACAATCCGCGTGCGCCGGGGGCCTCGCCCGTGCGGGCAATAACCGTATAGACATCGGCAATCCCACCATTGGAAATCCAGGTCTTTTCCCCGTTCAGCACATAATCATCGCCCCTGCGATCCGCCGTCATCTCCATATTCGCCACATCCGACCCGGCCACCGGCTCGGTCAGCATGAACCCCGAAATGGCTTTTCCTGCCCGTGTCTTTTCCAGCCATTCGCGCTGTGCCGCGCTGCCAAACAGCGACACCGCCCCCATGCCAAGTCCCTGCATGGCAAAGGCAAAATCCGCCAGGCCATCAAACCGCGCCAATGTCTCGCGGATCAGGCACAACGACCGCACATCCAGATCCTGCCCCCCCGAATGGCGCAAAATCCCGGCCTCGCCCAATGCCGCGACCAACGCCCGACAGGCCCCGTCCACATCCCGGTGATCAGATGGCAAATGCGCGCTGGCCCACTCCTCAAGCATCCCTGCCAACGCGCGATGGCGATCCTCAAAAAACGGCCAGTTCAGAAACGTCCGGTCAGGCATCAGGCCCACCTCCCACCTTCTTCTTGTCAAAAATACTCAAATTCCAACGCCGGCCAAAGGCTCAGTCC
Source organism: Paracoccaceae bacterium (assembly GCA_030626365.1). GTDB lineage: Bacteria > Pseudomonadota > Alphaproteobacteria > Rhodobacterales > Rhodobacteraceae > NVQY01. The sequence continues at coordinate 6,033 of DAOUPC010000127.1, read as the reverse complement.
CCCTTGAATATCGGCTTTTCCTTGGCCACAAATGCCCGATACGCCCGCTCAAAATCCTGCGTCTGCATACAAATCGCCTGCGCCTGTGCCTCGGCCTCGATCGCCTGATCCAGCGACATGTTCCATTCCTGATTAAGCTGCGTCTTGGTGATCCCGTGCGCAAATGTCGGCCCCGCCGCCAGCCTTTGCGCCATCGCCATCGCCGCACCCTCCAGCGCATCCGCCTCGTGCAGCGTGTTCCAGAACCCCCAACTGGCCCCTTCTTCGGCGCTCATCGTGCGGCCCGTGTATAATAATTCCGCCGCCCGTCCCTGACCGATGATCCGGGGCAGCATCGCGCAGGCCCCCATGTCACAACCTGCCAGCCCCACGCGGGTGAACAGAAATCCGCATTTGGCCTGCGGTGTGGCCAGCCTGATGTCCGCGCTCATCGCGATGATCGCGCCAGCCCCCACACAGATACCATCAACCGCCGCGATGATCGGCTTGCCACAATGCAGCATTGCCTTGACCAGATCGCCGGTCATCCGGGTGAAGGTCAGCAATTGTTTCATGTCCATCGCCACAAGGGGGCCGATGATGTCATGCACATCCCCCCCGGAACAGAAATTCCCCCCGTTCGAGGCAAACACCACCACGTCGATATCATCGGCGTAAGCCAGCGCGCGGAATGTGTCGCGCAACTCGGCGTAGCTCTCAAATGTCAGGGGGTTCTTGCGGTCGGGACGCGTCAGGCGGATGGTGGCCACCGCGCCTGTCACGCTCCAGTCAAAATGCTCGGGGCGCAGCCCGGCCATGTTGGTTTGCGTATTGGTCATTCCGGCTCTCCTCCTACGCGGGTCAAAAGTGCGATCAGCGTGTCCAGTTCGTCTGTGTCGTGGGTGCCCAGAAACGCATCCACCCAGATTTCATGCTGGCCTGCCATGTCACCGAACCGGGTGATCCCGGCGGGGGTCAGACGGACCCGCATGGCGCGCCGGTCCCCATCCACGGCAATGCGTTCAACCAGCCCTTCGCCCGCCAGCCGGTCAACGATACCGGTGACATTGCCGTTTGACACCTTCAGCTTGGTTGACAGATCACTCATCCTCAGGCCGTCGCGGTGCCGGTCAAGGGCCGACAGCACATCAAACCGGGGCAGGGTGCAATCAAAGCGCAGGCGCATCTTTTCACGCAGGTGCGATTCCATCCCGCGTTGCGCCGACAACAGGCGCAGCCAGACCCGCAGGCGTTGTTTGGAAAGCGATGATGCGGGCGCGCTCATACCTCGCCCCCTGAAATTGAAATGGCCTGTCCGGTCACGCCTTGTGATCCCTCGCCGCACAGCCACAGGGCGGCGGCGGTGACTTCGCCAGGTTCGATCAGGCGGTTTTGCGGGCTCATCCGTTCCAGATTGGCGCGGGCATCCTGTGCACTCATCCCGGTCTTTTCCGATATGTTGGCGATTGAACGCCCGGTCATGTCGGTGTCCAGAAAACCGGGGCACAGCGCGTTTACGGTGATGCCGCTTTTGGCGCTTTCCAGCGCCAGCGCGCGGGTCAGCCCGATCACCCCGTGTTTGGCCGCGCAATAGGCCGAAACGTAAGGATAGCCCTTGATTCCGGCGGTCGAGGCGACGGCAATAAGGCGCCCCCAGTCCAGCCCCTTCATCCGGCGCATGGCGGCGCGAAAGGTCAGAAACGTGCCGGTCAGGTTGACGTCCAGCATGGCGTTCCAGTGTTCGGTGGTGGTGGCGGTCAGCGGCGCGCTGTGTGACGCCCCGGCATTGGCAACCACGATATCCGCCGGGCCGGTGAAATCAAACATCGCCCCCACGGCGGTCTCGTCTGTCACATCGACCTCGACCATGTGGATATTTTCATGCGTTTTGGCCACCCCGGCCAATGTGTCCGGGGACCGCCCGGCAATCCAGACCATGGCACCCGCAGTGGCAAACCCGCGCGCCATATCGGCCCCAAGGCCCGTGCCTCCGCCGGTAATCAGCGCCGTTTTCCCCTTTAGGTTCATACCCTTATTCCCGCGCCTTCATTACGCTCGGCAAGCCGGCGCATCTGGTCGCGGCCCGGATGATAGGGCGCGGGCCAGTTGGTTTCCTGGTCCCCAAGGGTCGCGGCGGCATGCAGGGTCCAATAGGGGTTGGCCAGATGCGGACGCGCCAGGCACACCAGATCGGCCCGCCCGGCAATCAGGATTGAATTGACGTGGTCGGGTTCATAGATATTGCCCACCGCCATGGTGGGAATGCCGCGTTCATTGCGGATGCGGTCGGAAAATGGCGTCTGGAACATGCGCCCGTAAACCGGCTGGGCCTGGGTGCTGGTCTGGCCTGCGGACACGTCGATAATATCAACGCCCGCGTCGCGGAACATCTGGGCAATTTCCACGGCATCAGCGGCGGTTACGCCCCCTTCTTCAACCCAGTCCGTGGCCGAGATACGCACCGACATCGGTTTGCTTTCGGGCCAGGCGGCGCGCATCGCCGTGAACACCTCAAGCGGGTAACGCATCCGGTTTTCAAGGCTGCCGCCATATTGATCGTCGCGGGTGTTTGACAGCGGCGAGATGAACGATGAAATCAGGTATCCATGCGCTGCGTGCAGCTCAACCATATCGAACCCCGCCCGCGCCGCCATTTGCACCGCAGCGACGAATTCGTCCCGTATGCGGGTCATGTCGCTGCGGTCCATCGCATGGGGCAGCTGATTGCGGTCTGACCACGCAATGGCCGAGGCCGACAACAGCGGCCAGTTGCCGTCCGTCAAAGGCGCGTCCATCTCTTCCCAGCCCAGTTGCGTTGACCCCTTGCGCCCGGCATGGCCGATTTGCACACAAATTTTGGCGTCGGTTTCGCCATGTACGAAATCAGTCAGTCGCTTCCATGCGGTTTCGTGTTCGGGGGCATAAAGACCGGGGCAGCCCGGTGTGATGCGGGCCTCTGGCGATACACAGGTCATTTCCACATAGACCAGCCCCGCGCCCCCCTTGGCCCGCTCGGCGTAATGGGCGAAATGCCAGTCGGTGGGGCAGCCATCCACCGCCTTGTACTGGGCCATTGGCGACACCACGATGCGGTTCACCAGCGCCATATCGCGCAACGCATAGGGCGCAAACATCGGGGCGCGATGCACCGGGCCGGCCCCGGCCTGTTCCTGAAACCAGACTTCGGCCTTTTTTACCCATTCGGGGTCGCGCAGGCGCAGGTTTTCGTGGCTGATCCGCTGTGATCGCGTCAGCAGGGAATAGTTGAACTGTACCGGGTCAAGGTCCAGATAGCGTTCAACCTGTTCGAACCATTCCAGCGAATTGCGCGCAGCGGATTGCAGGCGCAGCACCTCAAGGCGGCGTTCTTCCTGATAGCGTTGAAAGGCCTGTTCCATTGTCGGTTCGGAATGCAGGAAATTGGCCAGCGCAATGGCCGAATCAAACGCCAGCCGCGACCCGGACCCGATGGAAAAATGCCCCGTGGCGGCGGCGTCACCCATCAGCACCACGTTTTCATGATACCATTTTTCGCAGATCACCCGCGGGAAATTCATCCATACGGCAGAGCCGCGCAAATGGTCGGCGTTGGACATCAGATCGTGACCGCCAAGGTGCTTTTCAAACACCTTCTGGCAGGCCGCAACGGTTTCTTCCTTGGTCATGTCGGCAAAGCCGAACGCATCCCAGGTCGGTTGCAGGCATTCAACGATGAAGGTCGCGGTGTTGTCGTCGAACTGGTAAACATGTGCCCACATCCAGCCGTTTTCGGTCTTTTCGAAAAGAAAGGTAAAGGCGTCGCCGAATTTCTGATGCGTGCCCAGCCAGATGAACTTGCACAGGCGCACGTCTATATCGGGGTTAAAGTGGCTCTCGTATTCGTTGCGGACCAGTGAATTGATGCCATCGCAGGCCACCACCAGATCGTAATCCTGGCGGTATTGCTCGGCCGATTTGAACACGGTTTCAAATTGCAGGTTAACGCCCAGCTCGCGCGCACGCGCCTGAAGCAGGACCAGCATTTGCTTGCGCCCGATCCCGGCAAAACCATGCCCGCCCGACACCGTGCGCACGCCGTTATGTTCAACCGCGATATCGTCCCAATAGGCAAAGTGGTCGCGGATGCTCTGGGTGCTTTGGGGGTCGTTTTCCTGCATCTGTTCCAGCGCGTCATCCGACAGAACCACACCCCAGCCGAACGTATCGTCGGCCTTGTTGCGTTCGATCACCGTAACATCGTGACCGGGGTCGCGCAGCTTCATGGAAATAGCGAAATAGAGGCCCGCAGGCCCCCCCCCGAGACAAACCGTTTTCATCGCCAAATCCTCTCTCTGATCTTTGGGAAAGCCTGACAGGGCCGGAATTATATTTCAAGCATAAAATTTTAAACTTGAAGTATCTGGCTGATCCGGGGCAGATTGGGTGGGTTCAGATGAAAGGTACGGATATGGTAACGATCACAGTTCACCCCAAGGGTTGGAAGCCGGCCAGGGGGTACGCCAACGGCATGGTGGGGACGGGGCGGATACTGTTTGTCGGGGGGCAGATCGGCTGGAACGCGGATCAGGTGTTCGAGGCGCAGGATTTCATCGGCCAGATGCGTCAGGCCCTGTGCAATATCCGCGATGTGGTCGAGACCGCAGGCGGGTCAATCGCCGACATCACAAGGCTGACATGGTACGTGACGGACAAGGCCGATTATATGGCGCATCAGGCGCAGGTGGGTGCGGCGTACCGCGAGGTGATGGGCTATCATTTTCCGGCCATGACCATGGTTGTGGTGTCCGCGCTGATCGAGGATCAGGCGAAAATTGAAATCGAGGCAACGGCGATGCTGGCCGTACCTGAAATGTAAATTTTACCAATTGGTCAAAATTTATGTTGACTAAAATTCCCGATGTGGCAGTCTTCCCTTGAGATAATCCGAGGGAGACACCAAATGGCGAATGGCCAGATGGCATCGGGAATCGTCGCGGGGCGCCTGGCCCAGGACGACCTTGCTGCCAATTTCAGTGACCTGCATCCTGCATATGCCCCGCACGAGGCAGCCGTAGCGGCGGATCGCTGCTATTTCTGTTTTGATGCGCCTTGTATGGAGGCGTGCCCGACCGACATCGATATTCCGATGTTCATGCGTCAGATTCAGACCGGCAACCCCCAGGGGGCGGCCCGCACGATCTGGGATCAGAACATCATGGGCGGCATGTGCGCACGGGTGTGCCCGACAGAAACGTTGTGTGAAGAGGTGTGCGTGCGCGAAACCGCCGAGGGCAAGCCGGTTGAGATTGGCCGACTGCAACGCTTTGCCACCGATACGGCGATGGCCAGTGGGGATCATCCGTTCACCCGTGGTGGCGCGACCGGCAAAAAGGTTGCGGTTGTGGGGGCTGGCCCGGCGGGTCTGTCCTGTGCGCACCGTTTGGCGATGCTGGGGCATGACGTGGTGGTCTTTGAGGCCCGCGCGCTGCCGGGTGGTCTGAATGAATTCGGGATCGCCGCCTATAAATCCACCAATGGTTTTGCCGCCCGCGAGGTTGACTGGCTGCTGAAAATCGGTGGGATCGAGGTAAAGACCGGCCAGATGCTGGGTGAAGGGCTGACGCTGGACGCACTTCGGGCGGATCATGACGCGGTGTTCCTTGGCATGGGGATGACCGGTGTCAATGGGTTGCATGTGGATGGCGCGGACAAGGCGGGGGTCGTGGATGCGGTGGATTTCATCGCCGATCTGCGTCAGGCTGGCGATATGGCCGGGGTGCCGGTGGGGCGCAATGTGGTGGTGATCGGTGGCGGCATGACCGCGGTCGATGCTGCGGTACAGTCCCGCCTTTTGGGCGCACGGGACGTGACCATCGCCTATCGGCGCGGCCAAGAGGCCATGGCGGCCAGCCGGTTTGAACAGGATCTGGCGGCCTCAAGGGGGGTGCGGTTGATGTTCAACGTGCAACCCGTGGCGGTGCATGGGGACGGGGCCACGCAAGAGATTGAGCTGGCTTATACCGCGACCGAAGACGGCAGGTTGAAAACCACCGGGGAAACCGTGCGGCTGGCGGC
>DAOUPC010000247.1 GCA_030626365.1 Paracoccaceae bacterium | reverse complement strand
GCGGCTGGAACTGATTGATATGCATGAACGGATGATGGCCAATATGGGGCTGGCGTCGAATGTTCTGGTGTCGGATGATCTGGAAAGTGCGCGGCTTTTGCTTGAGGAAAAGACCGAAATGACCCGGCTGGAACGCTCAAGCCGCAAAAAGCATCTGCGCCGGTTGTCCGAGGGGTCAGGCACCAGTTTTGACAGCAGCAACATCCATCTGGAAATGCTGCGCGTCCTGCGCGAAATCAACAGCCACGTGGCGTCGGTCTGTTACCCGATCCTGTATCGCGGTGGGCAATTGCTGGAAACGCGCCTGATCGAAACGATGGACAAGGACAGCGATACAAATTCGGACGAATAGGGCAGGGGGGCCTTAGCCGGCCATGTCCATGAACGCCCGGATCACCCTGACATCGCGGCGCTGACCCAGGCAGGCGATTGTTTCGCTCATTGAAATGTCGGTGTCGGCCAGCGGGATCATCACCAGCCGGTCATCATGGCCAAATTCGGCCCGTGACACAAACCCGATACCGGCCCCGGACGCGACCAGTTCACGCACGGTTTCGCGCCCCTCGGCGACAATCGCCGGGGTCAGGGTCACGCCTTGTTTCTGGGCCGCCAGTTCTAGTTTCTGACGGGTTTTCGATCCGGCCTCGCGAAAGATAAGCGGCCAGTTGGCCAGTTCTTTCAGGGGCAGGGACCGGGTGCCCGCAGGCAGCAGGTCGCGCGCGGCAAAGGCGGTGATGTCACTGACCCCCAGGGGAATTGTATCCATGTCGCGCCCGGGTGACAGGCTGGCGGCGACACCGATTTCCGCGTCGTAATTGCGCAGCGCATCCAGCACGTTGCCGGTATTTCCGGTGCGCAGGCGTACCACCACATTCGGGTAACGCGCGCGAAACCGGGTCAGGATGCCGGTCACGTGATGGGCAGAATCGGCGATGATCCGCAGGGTGCCGGCAACCGCTGTGCGGGCCTCGTTCAGGTGTTCGCCGATCTGGGCCTCGGTGGCGAAATACTGTTTTGTCAGGTGAAACAGGGCGTCGCCCTGCGGGGTCAGCGCCACGCGTTTATGGGCCCGCGTGAACAGCAAAATATCGTGATCCTGTTCCAGTTTGCGCACCTGTTCGGAAATCGCCGGCTGGGTCAGGTGCAGGGCCGTGGCAGCGCGGGAAAACCCGCCCAGCAGGGCAACATGGTGAAAGGCTCTTAACTGGCTGTGGCGCATATTCTTAATCTATAAGCATATCCTATGGGGTGATTGATTTTAACAATTTCACATATGCATGGCAATGGGGCAAGAGAAGGCAGGCAAACCAAGGTTAAGGATTACCGCCATGACCGCCACAAGAATTGCACCACCCGCCCAGGGCGCGCCATATTTGCTGACGCCCGGCCCGCTGAGCACGTCCACCGCCACCAAACGCGCGATGCTGCGCGACTGGGGCAGCTGGGACGCCGATTTTCGCGCCATGACCCGCGATATGCGGGCCCGGTTGCTGGCCATGCTGGGGCAGGGGGCGGATGAATTTGATTGTGTGCCGATGCAGGGATCGGGGTCTTTCGCGGTCGAGGCAATGTTGGGGTCGTTCATTGCGCGGGATGGCAAGGCGCTGGTGCTGGCCAACGGGGCCTATGGGCTGCGGTCGGCGGAAACCATGCGGTATCTGGGGCGTGATGTGGTGGTTCTGGACAAGGGCGATTACCTGCCGCCGCGCGGGGATGAGGTGGCGCAGATACTGGCCGGTGATCCGGATATTACCCACGTTGTGGCCATCCACTGCGAGACGAGTTCGGGCATTCTGAACCCGATTGCCGAGATTTCCAAAGCCACTTATGGGGCCGGTCGCAAGCTGCTGATCGACAGCATGTCGGGCTTTGGGGCGATCGCGCTGGACGCGACAGAAACCCGCTATGAGGCCCTGGCGTCTTCGGCCAACAAGTGTATCGAAGGGGTGCCCGGTTTCGGGTTTGTCATGGCCCGTAAAACCGCGCTGGGGGCGGCCAAAGGCAACAGTCATTCGCTGGCCCTGGATGTGCATGCGCAATGGGCGCATATGAACAAAACGGGGCAATGGCGGTTTACCCCGCCAACCCATGTCGTCGCCGCGTTCCTTGAGGCACTGCGGGCCCACGAGGCAGAAGGCGGCGTAAAGGCACGCGGCGCGAGATATGGGCGCAACCGTGACGTGGTGGTCGCCGGCATGCGCGATCTGGGGTTTGAAACCCTGCTAAAGGATCGCTGGCAATCGCCAATCATTATCACCTTCTTTTGCCCGGCAGACCCTAACTTTGTCTTTGCGCGGTTTTACGAGGCAATGAAGGGCAGGGGGTTCATCATTTACCCCGGCAAACTGACGGTAGTGGACAGTTTCCGCATTGGCTGTATCGGGCAGATGGATGAACATGTCATGCGTCAGGTGGTGGCCGCCGCCGCCGAAACCCTGACCGAAATGGGCGTAACAAACGCCGCGCCACCCCTGGCCGCCCTGAAAGAACGAGAACGCCTTGCGGCCTGATCCGCAAGATACCCAAACCCCAGGTTCAGATAAAAAGGAACAACCTGATGAGCAATTTTAACGAATACAAATTTACCCGCACATATCAGGGCAAGATCAAAGCCATGGTTCTGGACTGGAGCGGCACCCTGGCGGACGCCTATGTGATCGCCCCGGCGGTGGTGTTCGTCGAGGTGTTCAAGTCGCAAGGGGTCGAGATTTCGATGGAAGAGGCGCGCGGCCCGATGGGTTTGCGCAAGGACATCCACATCAAGAAACTGACCGAAGATCCGGTTATCGCCGCCCGCTGGGAGGCCATCAAAGGCACCCCCCCGACACAGGCCGATGTTGACGTGATGTTCGCCGAATTCGTGCCGGCGCAACTGGCCTGCCTGCCCAAATACACGGCCCTGTTGCCGGGCGTCAAAGACGCGGTTAACGGGCTTCAGGCGCAAGGTATCAAGATGGGGGTTTCCACCGGATTTACCCGCGTCATGGTTGACGTGCTGCTTAAGGATGTGATCGCCCAAGGTGTGGTGCCGGATGCAACCGTTGCCGGTGACGAAGTGCTTAACGGTGCCCGCCCGGCCCCGCATATGGTGTTCAAGAACCTTGACCTGATGGACATCTCTGATGTGCGTTCGGTGGTGAAATGCGACGACACGGTTTCGGGCATTGGCGAGGCAATGAATGCCGGTTGCTGGGGTGTTGGTCTGGTGCGGTATTCCAACTATATGAACATCAACACGCTGGAAGAAGAGGCCACATTGTCAGCCGCTGACATCGCCGCGCGCATGGCCAAGACCCGCAAGATACTGGAACAGGCCGGTGCGCATTACGTGATCGACAGCCTGGTGGAACTGCCCGCCGTGATTGACGACATCAACGCCCGCCTGGCGCGCGGTGAAAAGCCGTAAACCAACAGGTAAATCCATGATAATTCCGGCCGCGTGATGGATGTTGCGCGGCCGGTGTGGTTTGAAGGGCAAATGGTGCGGTTCAAACAGTCCGACAACACAGCATGAGCGCCGGTATCGTCGCCATTGTCCTGGGGGCGGCGTTGCTGCACGCGCTTTGGAATGCGCTGGTCAAAGGGGCCGGGGACAAGGCCATCATTCTGGGGATGATCGCGCTGGGGCATGTGGTGCCGGGCGTGGTGATCGTGGCGCTGGTGCCATCACCGGGCTGGGCCGTCTGGCCGTATATCCTGGCCTCGACGGTGATCCACTGGGGCTATTACTATTTTCTGAATGTGGCCTATCGGCTGGGTGATCTTAGCATCATGTATCCGATCGCCCGTGGTCTTGCCCCGGTGCTGATCGCGCTGGGGGCGCAGGTGTGGATTGGCGAAGTGTTACCGCCGCTGGCGTGGGGCGGGATCATCTGCGTTTCGGGTGGGATCATGGTGCTGACGCGCGGGGTGGTTGGCGCGGGGCTGCCATTGTCCGGGCTGCTGGCGGCGCTGGCCTGTGCGGTGATGGTTGCGTCCTATTCGCTGGTGGATGGGGTTGGGGTGCGCCTGTCGTCCAATGCGCTGGCCTATGTCGGCTGGCTGTTCATGTTTGAGATCATCGTCGCCGTGTTCATCTTTTCCACAAAGTTCGAACGCCTGCGCGCGGTGGCACCCTGCACGATCCTGCTGGGGTTTCTGGGCGGGGTAATTTCGGGCACGGCCTATGGTTTGGTGCTGTATGCCAAAACGCTGGCCCCGCTGGGCATCGTATCTGC
>DAOUPC010000203.1 GCA_030626365.1 Paracoccaceae bacterium | reverse complement strand
CCCCGTTTGCCATTGGTCTGATGGCCCGCGGGGGCGGTTTGTTCTGGGCCTGCGCATTCGGTGTGGCGCACAGGCTGGGTCGTTCGGATATGGCCCGCATCGCGGCCCTGATCATCGCATGGTCACTGATTGAATTCGCCCGCGCCTATCTGTTGACCGGGTTCCCCTGGGCGGCATTGGCGCAGATATGGCCCGGAACCGACATGGCCCTGTTGCTGGCCTGGATCGGGCCGCAGGGCCTGGCACTGGCCACGTTGCTGGCCACATTACTGCCGGGGTTCGCACTGATCCGGCCCGGTTCGGTGTGGCCCGGTTCAGTACGGCCAAAACTGGCCAGCCTTGTGCCGGCGCTGGCCCTGCTGGTGGCCAGTATCGCCCTGGCACAGGCGCGCCCTGAACACGCGCCGTTAAGCGGTAAAACCGTGCGCCTGATCCAGCCCAACGCGCCACAGCACCAGAAATGGGATCCGGCCTTTATACCCGTATTCTTCCGCCGCCAGATTGAATTTACCCGTGCCGACCCGCGCCCGGACCTGATTGTCTGGCCGGAAACATCCGTTCCCGCCATGCTGAACAATGCCGCCCCGGCCTTTGACGCCATCACCGCCGCCGCCGCCGGAACCCCGGTTGTGCTGGGCATCCAGCGAACCGAAGGCGCGCGCTACTATAACTCACTGATCCATCTTGACGGGACGGGGCAGATTGCGGGGCGCTATGACAAACACCATCTGGTGCCGTTTGGCGAATATATCCCACTGGGAAATCTGGCGGCCCGGTTTGGGCTGCGTGGTTTTGCGGCGCAAGAGGGGGGCGGATATTCCGCCGGGTCCGGACCCGAGGTGCTGCAACTGGGCAGTCTGGGCAAGGCCCTGCCGCTGATTTGTTACGAGGCGGTATTCCCGCAGGATGCATCGGCCGCAGATGGTCGGGCCGATTTTTTGTTGCAGATCACCAATGACGCCTGGTTCGGGGAACGCTCTGGTCCCTATCAACATCTGGCACAGGCCAGGATGCGGGCCATCGAACAGGGCCTGCCAATGATCCGCGCGGCCAATACCGGCGTGTCAGCAACGATCGACCCCTGGGGGCGGATCACCGCGCAACTGCCGTTAGGTCAGGCGGGCTATGTGGATGCGGACCTGCCGGCCCCACGCGCCCCAACGCTTTATGCCCGGACCGGCGATGTCCCTGTGTTGCTTTTGTTACTGGCTGCGACCATTGGTCTGTGGGGGCTGCAATCGCGGCATAAAGCAGGCATATAGCAATTGACCCGGGCGCGTGACGCGCATAACCGGGCAATCACAATCTGCCACAACGGCTTCCTGACGTGGCGGAACAAACCCAACTGGAGCATTTTCATGGCCCGTAAGAATTACACTTTTACCTCGGAATCCGTTTCCGAGGGGCATCCTAACAAGGTTTGCGACCAAATTTCCGACGCTGTTCTGGACGCCTTTATCGGCGAAGAACCCGAGGCACGCGTAGCGGCCGAGACCTTTGCCACCACCAACCGTGTGGTCATCGGAGGAGAGGTCGGCCTGTCCAACAAGGACAAGCTGCACGATTACATGGGGCGGATCGAAGATATCGCCCGCACCTGCATCAAGGGCATCGGATACGAGCAGGACAAGTTCCACTGGAACACGGTCGAAGTCACCAACCTGCTGCACGAACAATCCGCCCATATTGCCCAAGGTGTGGATGCATCCGGGGACAAGGACGAAGGTGCCGGCGATCAGGGCATCATGTTTGGCTATGCCACGACCGAGACACCCGAACTTATGCCGGCCCCGATCCAGTACAGCCATGCAATCCTGCGGCGTCTGGCCGAGGTGCGCAAAGATGGCACCGAACCGGCCCTTGGCCCGGATGCCAAATCGCAGCTTTCGGTGATCTACGACGATGGCGTGCCGGTTGGTGTCAGTTCGGTCGTTTTGTCGACCCAGCATCTGGACCCTGATCTGACCTCGGATGACATCCGGGCGATGGTGACGCCCTACATTACCGAAGTCCTGCCCGAAGGCTGGCTGACGGATGCAACCGCATGGCACGTCAACCCGACCGGCAAGTTCGTGATTGGCGGGCCGGATGGTGACGCTGGCCTGACAGGGCGCAAGATCATTGTCGACACCTATGGCGGGGCTGCCCCGCACGGCGGCGGCGCGTTTTCAGGCAAAGACCCGACCAAGGTGGACCGTTCGGCCGCCTATGTGGCGCGGTATCTGGCCAAGAACATTGTCGCGGCGGGCATGGCGGATCGCTGCACCATTCAGCTAAGTTATGCCATTGGGGTCAGCCGGCCCCTGTCGATCTATGCAGACACGCACGGGACCGGTGATGTGAACCCGGCAGATATCGAACGGGCGATTGATCGGGTCATTGACCTGACGCCGCGCGGCATCCGCCAGCATCTTGAGCTGAACAAACCAATCTATCAGCGCACCGCGGCCTATGGCCATTTCGGGCGTGCGCCCGAAGCTGATGGCGGTTTTTCGTGGGAAAAGACCGATCTGGTCGATGCGCTTAAAAAGGCCGTCTGATCGTTTCGATCTGCGTGAATTCCCCCCCACCCTACGGGCGTATGTAGGGTGGGGGTCTTGACCCTAACTTACGTCAATCGACACCAGTTCGATATCAAAGGTCAGGTCCATACCGGCCAGCGCATGATTGGCGTCCAGCGTGACCTCGTCCTCGCCCAGATCAACCACCCGCACCATCATGACCTGCCCCTCGGGGGTCTGCATCTGCAACTGCATGCCCAGTTCCAGTGACACATCGGCAGGGATGCCATCACGCGGAACCGCCTGACGCAGACCCGGATTGACCGGCCCATAGGCCTGCGCACAGGGGGCATTTACGATCTTTTTCTCGCCTGCGACCATGCCCGGAAGGGCCACATCAAGACCGGCAATCACATGCCCTGATCCGACCTCGAATGCCAGCGGATCGCGCCCCTCAGAGCTGTCAAAAGTGGTGCCGTCCAGCAAGGTGCCAGTATAGTGAATATGCACCGTGTCGCCGGTTTTGACCTTGGTCATGGTTGTTCCAATCCGTTGTTTTGTTGGGTTTACGTGCCCTTTATCAGCATGCAACCCTGACCACCACCGGCCTGCGCACCCAATACCCGCCCGCATCCGGCCAAATCGTGGCATACACATCTTCCCACCCCTGCCCGCCTGTGCAACTCTGCCTGTGCAACTCTGCGCCCATACGCCCGAAACAGGAGAGAACGATGGCCATCACCACCTGTGTATTCGATGCCTACGGCACCTTGTTTGATGTGGCCGCCGCCGCGCGTCAGGTCGCGAACGAACCCGGTTTTCCCGCCTTCAGCGACCGCTGGGGCGATGTGGCCAACCAGTGGCGGCTGAAACAATTGCAATATACCTGGCTGCGCGCCCTTTCAGATGCCCATACCGATTTCTGGGAAGTCACCCAAAACGGACTTGACTGGGCGCTTGAATCAACCGGGCTGGATGGCGACCCGGCCCTGCGCAAACGCCTGCTGGACCTTTACTGGGAACTTCAGGCCTATCCCGAAGTGGCCCCAATGCTGACGGCGCTTAAGGCGGGGGGGCTGCAAACCGCGATCCTGTCCAATGGATCGCCCGACATGCTGGCGGGGGCCGTGCAATCGGCCGGAATTGGCGATCTGCTGGATGATGTGCTGTCGGTGCAAAGCATTGGTATCTTCAAACCTGACCGGCGGGTTTACGACATGGTTGGCGCGCGGTTTGGCTGTGCCCCGAACGAGGTGCTGTTCGTATCCTCGAACGGTTGGGATGCGGCGGCGGCGGCGGGGTATGGATTTGACACCGCCTGGGCCAATCGTGCGGGCGAACCGATGGACCGCCTGCCCTGGACCCCGGCGCATATCCTGTCCGATCTGACCCCAATTCCCGGCCTTGCCGGCCTTGCCGGCCTGTGAACAAACCACCGGAGCCATGCCAATGACAAGCCTGTCAATGATTGAAGCCGCCGCAACCCGGCTAAAGGGGCACGTCAGGCGCACGCCGCTGCTTGGCTCGCAGTTTCTGGACAGGATCGCCGGGCGGCGCATCCTTGTGAAACCCGAATGCCTGCAACACACCGGCAGTTTCAAATTTCGCGGTGGCTGGTCGGCCCTGTCGGCACTGGACGAAGCCACCCGCAAACGCGGCGTTATCGCTTTTTCCAGCGGAAACCACGCACAAGGCGTGGCCCTTGCGGCGGCAAAACACGGGGCCCCTGCGGTGATCATCATGCCATCGGATTCGCCCCGGATCAAAATTGACAATACCCGCGCCCTTGGGGCCGAGGTGGTGCTTTATGATCGCGCCCATGATGACCGCGACCAGATCGGCGCAGAGTTATCAAAATCACGCAACCTGACCCTGATCAAACCGTTCGACGAACCGCAGGTGATCGCCGGGCAGGGAACCTGTGGGTTGGAAATTGCCGAACAGGCGCGGGAACTGGGCGTGCAAAAGGCCGATGTTCTGGTCAATTGCGGCGGTGGTGGGCTGACGTCGGGGATTGCACTGGCACTGGAAGGCCACGCACCTGATATGCGCGTGCGCCCCTGCGAACCGGTGGGGTTTGACGATGTCGCGCGTTCGCTGATCTCTGGCCGGATTGAACGAAATGACCGGATGTCCGGGTCTATCTGCGATGCAATCATCACGCCCTCTCCGGGGGAAATCACCTTTCCAATCATGCGCCGCCTGTGTGGTCCCGGCCTTGCCATCCCCGAAGATGACGCCCTGCGGGCCATGGCGCAGGCCTTTCTGAGGCTAAAGATCGTGCTGGAACCCGGTGGGGCAATTTCACTGGCCGCGGCGCTGTTTCATGGTGACCAGATCGACGCCGATACGGTGATCGTGGTGGCCACGGGCGGCAATGTGGACCCGGATGTCTTTGCCCGGTCGCTGGAAACTGTCACCGCTTAATTCACTGACTATCCGAGGGCAGTCAATGGCGCAGCAAGGGCAGCGCCAACTGGGGGCGCGTCACTTTTATACACCCTGATTGTGGACACGGCTGTTGAAACACCTGATTTCATGCGTCAAAATCAACCAATGACCCAAACGACAGCAGCGCCGCTTGACCCCGCCCGTACCAACTGGGCCGCTGTCCTGATGGCCACGTTTGCCGGGGCAACCGTG
>DAOUPC010000267.1 GCA_030626365.1 Paracoccaceae bacterium | reverse complement strand
CTGGAAATAGCGATCAAACGCAAAATCAAGGATCGCCTCCAATTCATCATCACCCAATGTGCCAAGGTCCATGTCAAAGGCGTTGTCGACGCCCGTAGGCCGCTTGAAGGCCGGGAATACCCAGGCGAATTGTTTGATCAGGCCAGCAGCACTGCGCAGGTAGTCCTTCATCGGCTCGCGGGCGACCTTTTCGGCCTGTTCCCGGCTGTCGGCCAGATAGGTGTGCAGCATCAGCGTGACCGTGAAACTATCCGGGTCGTGGCCTGCCTTACGCAGGGCGGTGTGATAGATTTTGATCTTGCCCGCCACTTCGTCGATGGACTGTCCCAGCAGGTGGGTCAGCACATTGGCCCCGATTTCACCTGCTTCTTTCCAGGTCTCGGGGTTGCCCGCCGTGGTCACCCAGATCGGCAGTTCCTTTGACACGGGGCGTGGCTGGGTGATGACAGGGTGCATCGTGCCGTCGGCCTTGGGGAATTCAACCGGCTCGCCGCGCCACAGGCGGCGCAGGGTGTCGATCGCTTCGTACATCGCCGGTTTGTTGTTGGGCGGTGTGTTTTCCGGGCGCAGGACAAAGTCGTCCGGCTGCCAGCCGGCGGCGATGCCAAGACCGGCACGCCCGTTGGTCAGGTTGTCGATCACCGCCCAATCCTCGGCGATGCGGGCCGGGTGATGCAGGGGGGCAACGCAGCTTCCGGCGCGCACCGACAGGTTGGACGTCACGGCGGCCACGGCAGCCCCGGTAACAGACGGGTTGGGATAGGGGCCACCAAAGGCGTGAAAATGCCGCTCGGGGGTCCAGACCGCGTTAAACCCGTTGGCATCGGCAAACCGGGCACCATCCAAAAGCAACTGGTATTTCCGGGGACCGGGGCCATCATCATTACCCCAGTAAAGCAGGTTGAAATCAATCCTGCGGTCAGACAGGGCGATGGGGCCGTTTGACACAACCGCACGTTCTTCATCGCTGCTCAGGACAACCTTGAAGCCACGCGCTAGGGTCCAAAACAGTTCCAGCACGGAAATGTCAAAGGACAGGGACGTGACGGCCAGCCAGACGCCGCCATTTTCATGGTCGATCCTGTCGTCCATCCCGGCAAAGAAACTGGCCACGTTGCGATGTTCCACCATCACACCCTTGGGCGTTCCGGTCGACCCGGATGTATAGATCAGATAGGCCAGATCATCGGCACTGGCCCCGCCATCGACGTTTGGCCCTTTGCTGTCGGAAATCGTATCAATGACCAGTTGTGTGGCACCGGACGGGGGCAATTGGGCCTGTAGCTGACTTTGGGTGATGACTACAGCGGCCTTGCTGTCGGTCAGGTAATGCGCGATCCGCTCCTCCGGATAGGCCGGGTCCAGCGGCACATAGGCCCCGCCCGCCTTGAGGATCGCCAGCGCACCAACCAGCAGGTCGGCAGAGCGCGGCACAAACAGCCCCACATGGGTGCCGGGCTTTACGCCCAGATCAATCAGTTTCGCGGCCACCCCATTGGCGCGCTCGTTCAATGCACGATAGGTCAGTTCGGTATCTTCAAACACCAATGCAATCGCATCCGGGGTACGGGCGGCCTGGTCCTCAAACGCGCGGTGCAGGGTCTGTGACCGGTCAAAGTCACGCGCGGTGCGGTTCCAGCCGATCACGATCTGCTGGTATTCGTCCGCGGGCAAGGCTGGCAATTGGGCGATGGTCCGGGTTTCGGCACCTGTAACGGCCTGTGCCAGATGATCCAGCCGGTTCGCCAGCAAGGCAGAGGTTTCGTCGCTTAGCCGGGTGCGATCGACATGTATGGTGATGGTCGCGTCACCGTTCAGTGCAACTGTGATGCAGGATCCCTTAACCGGGGACGAGTGGCCGACCGTAACGGCAATATCGGGCATTTGTGTCTGGGTGATCCCGGGGTCACGGGCAATCAGGTCAGGGGTGAACCCGCCGATGCGCCCGATTTGCACACACGCCTGTTCCAGCCGCGCCACGGTATCGCCAAAGCTGTCGTTCAGGCGGATGCGCAGTGGCACCCATGCGCTGATATATCCCGGTGTTGCCTGTGCCGCCCGGGCCATCGCCGCATCGCAATAGGCCAGATCGGCCTGTTCCTGTCCGTCGCTGCGCAAGGCCCATGCCATCACGGTGGCCAGTGTGTTTGACCCGCTCAGCCCGTTGGGCAGGGGAATGTCAAAGCTGGTCCAGTCAGCGGATTTCCCCCCACCGGGAACCGCCAGCGGAACGGTTACAGGGTGCAGATCCCGCAGGGCCACGCGCCAATGCGCCTCGCCCTTTAGCGTGCGTTTGATGCAGGCATTCAGGCGCTCCGCTTCGGATGCGTCCGGTGTTTTCAGCACCTGTGCCACCGTGGTCATAGAGGACGGATCAACCGGCGTGCCACTGGTGTCACTTAACCCGCCCAGGCGCAGCACGCCGTGGTTTGTGACAATGCTTAGCGTGGTCTGGTCACATGCCAGCACAGTGCCGGGCACAGTATTGGGCACAGTATCTGACGCGATACCGGACATATCGCCAACCACCTCTGCGGTGCGTACCAGAACAATGCGATCTGCAATTTCGATCTTGGGGCACAGCAACGGATTCCGATAATCACCGAAATCCAGCGCCCGAACCAGCGCGGCCAAGTTGCCAGCAGGGCGGGAAAAATCCAGCCGGCCAGCGGCATCAGGGCGGGCATCACGGGAAAAATAACTGCGATCCGACAGAGTTTGCGCAATGCGCCGGGGTGTGCCTGTCTCAAGCTGCGCCAACACCGATGCAAAGCTGTCCATCGCCGCGCCATAGCACTTTGAATTCAGCGAAAAGGCGGTTTCGCCCGGGGCAATGTCAAACAGGGCCTGTTCGACGATATCGCCGGTGTCGATCCCGGATTCAAGCATGTGCCAGGTCACGCCATAACGGGTTTCGCCATTGATCAGCGCCCAGACAGGCGTGTTCAGGCCCGCATAACGTGGCAGCGGCCCGTCATGAAAGTTGATCGCGCCGCGCGCGGGCAATGCCAGCACATCATCCGGGATCAATTCCAGATTTGCGATGCTGAAGAGCCAGTCAAAGTCCCCCCCTTTGAACTGACCCTTCAGCGCCGCGATATCCTTGATGACCGACAACCCCCTGGCCGCCGCCCAATCCAGAATATCCCGGTCCTTTGAAACAACCGCGCGAATTGTGTGCCCCCGGTCAAGCAGCGCATCGGCGCATCCAACAAGAAGGGATTCATTACCAATCATAAGACAGGAAATCGGGGTCATTTCGGATCCTCCGTAGCGGTGTGAATTGCGGGCAGCACAGATTTTTCAAGGCCCGCCTTGCAGGGCGCACGCCGCAGCAATGCGCGCAGCGAATGGACCGCAAAATCGCGCATAAACATTGGCGGGTCACCTTGCGGCTGGTTCGGGGAAAGGCGGCGCAACCGCCAGATCAGACCGCCGCACATGGCTGTCAGGGTGGCCAGTGCCGCATAAGCGGCCCCATGCGTCTTGGTGTAATAATACAGGCGTGAATCGAACCAGTATTGCGGCGTGCGCCGCCAGGTCTTCATGCCGGTCGAAACCGAACCGATATGGATCACCTCACTTG
>DAOUPC010000285.1 GCA_030626365.1 Paracoccaceae bacterium | reverse complement strand
TGCGCCTCGCGGCCCTGCGCGAGGCCGCCGTGCCCCTGTTATCAGCCGCACGCGCGACGCTTAACCGCCTGTGCGCCGCCACGGGTGAAACCGCGCATATGTCACATATTCAGGGCAACCAGCTGGCCACGCTAACATATGCCTACGGGGCACGGCACGGCACCCAGGTGCGCATGGAGGATGCCGAGGTTCTGTCATTTCACGCCACCAGTTCGGGCCTTGCGGTTCTTGGCTTTGCATCAACGCAATTTGTCGATGACATCCTGTCCCGCCCCCTGGCGGCATATACCAGCGAAACCCAGACCGATCCGGCCCGGATACGCGCCGATCTGGAACAGGTGCGCCAACTGGGCATTGCTGAATCCGCCAACGGGTTCGAATCCGATGTGCATTCTTTTGCCGTGCCGCTGTTCGGCCCGGACACAAAACCCATCGGCGCGCTGGCCGTTGCCGCGCCGGTGTCACGCATGAGCAATGCGCTGAAATCCCGAATTCAGGCCGCATTGCGCCAGGCGACACAGGATCTGACCCAACGCACCGGCGGATTATTTCCGGCGGCGTACCCGCAAGAGAACACGCCATGACCGCACACATCCCAGGCCGCATCCCAGGCCGCATCCCAGATCGGGCCTAAGGAGCTGACCCCATGAAAGATTCCAACTACCTGAAAGAAATGAACGCCCGCTCGCTTTGGCATCCGATGGCCCACCCTGCCGACAGCCTGGCCAATCCGCCGACCATTATCACCGGCGCAAAGGGCGTGCGGATCACCGATGTGGATGGTCACGAGGTCGTCGATGGCGTTGGCGGGTTGTGGAACGTCAACCTTGGGTTTTCCTGCCAGCCGGTCAAGGATGCCATGACCGCCCAGCTTGACCAGCTGCCCTATTATTCGATCTTTCGCGGCACCACCAATGATGTGGTGATCCAACTGGCCGAAGACCTGCGCACATTCTTTGAACCCGACGGGCTGACCCGTGCGTTTTTCACCTCCGGGGGCTCGGACAGCGTGGACACCGCGCTGCGTCTGGCCCGCCTGTACCACAAAATCCGTGGCGAGGCGGCCCGCACCAAGTTTCTTAGCCTCAAAAAAGGTTACCACGGCACGCATATGGGCGGGGCCTCGGTCAATGGAAACGCCAATTTCCGCACCATGTACGAACCCCTGATGGCCGGGTGCAGCCACATTCCCGCCCCCTATACCTATCGCAACCCGTTTGATGAAACAGACCCCGAAAGGCTGGCGCAACTGTGCCTGTCCGCGCTTGAGGATGAAATTGCCTTTCAGGGGGCCGGCACCATCGCCGCATTCATCATGGAGCCGGTTCTGGGGGCTGGCGGCGTCATCGTGCCACACCCAAGCTTTATGCCCGGCGTGCGCGACATCTGCACACGCAATGGCATCCTGTTGATCGCGGATGAGGTAATCACCGCCTTTGGGCGCACCGGCAGTTGGACAGGGTCGCGCCACTGGGGGGTAAAGCCGGACATGTCGTGCACCGCCAAGGCAATCACCAATGGGTATTTTCCCTTTGGGGCCGTGATGATAGCCGAAGACGTGGCACAGGTGTTTGAACGCGACGAAACCGGGCGCGCGGCGATTGGCCATGGCTATACCTATTCCGGGCACCCGGTGGGGGCGGCGGCGGCACTGGCCTGTCTGGCCGAAACCATCCGACTGGACGTGCCGGCCAACGCAACAATGCGCGGGACGCAGATGTATCAGGGGCTGCTGGCGCTTCAGGCCAAATATCCGCTGATCGGCGATGTGCGGGGCGGTCACGGGCTGATGGCGGCGATGGAACTGGTCAGTAACCGCGACACCAAGGCCCCGATCGACAAAGCCACCATCAATACCATTCAGGAACACACCTATCGCGCGGGGGCAATGGTGCGGGTGTCCGGCCCCAACATCATCCTGTCACCGCCACTGGTGCTGGAAAAAGCAGATGTGGCCATCATCCTGGGCGCACTGGACGCGGGGTTTGCAGCCGTTTCAGAATAACCTGCGGCCAGTTTCGTTTGTTTCACAGGGCGCATCAGGCCCCCGCGTGGGGCTGGCATTTTTGGGGCGGGCGGTGGCTGGAATTTTTTCAAAATGCCCAATGCCGGGTTGTTCAGAGCGTCCTTAAAGTCCGCTCTGAAACTCGGCAAAGCTGTGCGGGTTAACCGTGATTCCCAGCCCCGGACCGTCCGGAACCGCGACCATGCCATGGTTCGCGACGATTGGCTGTTCAACGATCTTCATGCGGAACGGGTTATGGGTCTGATCGAATTCAAGCCAGGGGGCGCGTGGTTTGTGACGCAACGGCGCGGGCGCAAGCGTTGCCAGCACCTGCAAAGAGGCCGCGATGGCAATGGCCGTTCCCCAGACATGGGGGATCACGCGAATACCGGCGGTTTCAGCATGGGCAATGATCTTGCGCATTTCCGTGATGCCGCCACAGCCGCAAACATCAGGCTGTAAAATATCCACAGTCCGGGCCGTAATGGCCGCAGCAAAAGCCGTACGCCCATGCCATGTCTCACCCCCGGCAACCGGAATTGGCTGACCGGCGCGCACATCCAGGTAGGCATCCAGGTGTTCGGGCACAACCGGCTCTTCAAACCAGCTGATATCGAACTCGGCCGCCGCCTGCCCCAGCCGGATTGCTTCGATCGCGTCATAGCCATGATTGGCGTCGATCATCAGTTCCATATCCGGCCCGATCACCGCGCGCACCGCGCGGATTGCCGCCATATCCTCTTGCAGACCAAAACCGATCTTGATCTTGGTGGCGCTAAACCCTGCATCCCTGTAACCCGCGACCTCGTCCGAAAGGGCCGCCACCCGGTCTTTTCCAACCAGGGGAAATCCGCCCGTCGCATACGCCGGAAATTCGCTATGAAATGCACCGCCCAGCAAGACATGAACCGGCACATTGAGATGTTTGCCTGCAATATCCCAAAGCGCGATGTCGATGCCGCTTTGCGCCGTCATGCTCAGGCC